>JBKBWE010000165.1:0-6464 GCA_046289145.1 Sediminibacterium sp. | reverse complement strand
ACTTTTTCGGAGCGTAAAGTTGCTGCCGTTTTGCAGGATAGACCGGGACCTAACAGAGCTGGTCCAATGGGTTTATTACAACCTTTGGCGGATGGATTAAAGCTCATCATGAAGGAGGAAATTATTCCTAATTCGGCGAGTAAGGGATTGTTCATTTTAGGCCCTGCCATGGCAATGACTGCTGCGTTAATGACTTGTGCCGTTATACCTTGGAGTAGCTCTGTAGAATTATTTGGACGCAAAATTGATTTGCAAATCGCTGATATCAATATTGGTATTTTATATGTTTTTGGGGTAGTTAGTATGGGTGTTTACGGCATCATGATTGGTGGTTGGGCATCTAATAACAAATTCTCCTTGATGGCTGCATTACGCGGTGCATCTCAGGCCATCAGCTATGAATTAGCAATGGGTTTAGCATTGATTGCGGTATTAATGATTTCTGGGTCATTAAGTTTAAAAACCATTGTTGACCAACAAATGGCTCCTGGAGCGTGGTGGAATATTGTTTACCAGCCCTTAGGATTTATTTTATTTTTCATCTGTGCAATGGCTGAGTGTAATAGAACACCGTTCGACTTGCCTGAAGCCGAGAACGAATTAAATATGGGTTACCACCAAGAGTATTCCTCTATGAAATTGGGTTTTTATCTTTTTGCTGAATATGTGAATATGATCATGAGCAGCGCGGTAATGGCTAGTTTATATTTTGGTGGATACGATGTGCCGTTTTTAGACGAGTCTACATTGGCCCCTAATTTTGCTGCTATCATTGGTGTGTTTTCGTTACTAACCAAGATCGTTATTTTCTTATTCCTTTTCATGTGGATTCGTTGGACCATCCCACGCTTCCGATACGATCAATTAATGAACTTAGGTTGGAAAAGTTTAATACCACTGGCATTGGTGAATATGTTGGCAACGGGTGCGGTGATATTATGGCAACAGGGTTAAGATCAATATTATACATTTGTGAACCTTTTATATAAAAGAATACATGCAAGCTTTAACAAACAGAGCAAAAGAAGTAAGTAGGGAGCCAATGAGTTTTATGGAGCGCCTTTATTTGCCCAATATCATAAAGGGCATGGCCATTACTTTTAGCCATATTTTTAAAAAGCAGCCTACTATTCAATATCCAGAACAAAAGCGTGAGTTTAGTCCTGTATTTAGAGGATTACATGTTTTAAATAGAGACGCTGAAGGAAGAGAGAATTGCACTGCTTGCGGATTATGTGCAGTTGCTTGCCCTGCAGAAGCCATCACCATGGAAGCTGCAGAACGCATGCCTGGAGAAGAGCATTTATATCGTGAAGAAAAGTATGCAGCTAAATACGAAATCAATATGCTTCGTTGTATTTTCTGCGGATTATGTGAAGAAGCTTGTCCTAAAGATGCTATTTATTTAAGTGAAACTTTTGCTCCAGCAAATTTTACTAGAAAAGGGTTCATCTATGGAAAAGACGATTTGTTAATTCCAGATAAGAATAAAGCACCGGAAGAATATGCTGCAGCAAGAGGGGCTGCACGAGGATAAAATTTTTGCCTGTTTAATACAATCAAAGAAATGGATACGATTCAAATTTTGTTTTTCTCTTTAAGTGCACTGGCCATATTCAGCGCTATTATGGTACTGGTTAGTAAAAATCCAGTACATAGTGTACTTTGGCTAATAGCTGTATTCTTTGCCATATCTGGTCATTATATTTTATTGAATGCGCAATTCTTGGCAATTGTAAACTTGATTGTTTATGCAGGAGCCATCATGGTTTTATTCTTGTTTGTGATCATGTTAATGAATTTAAACTCAGAAGGCGAACCAAGAAAGAATTGGTGGATGAAGTTAGCTGGGATAGTGTCTGGCGGATGTTTTTTAGTGGTATTGGTTTCATTGGTTAAGCAAGCAACTGAGCTTTCTGGAAAAGCAGCTTTGATGAAAACCGGCGATATCGGTTTAATTAAAAATTTGGGTAAAGCATTATTTAGTGATTTTGTAGTTCCATTCGAAATAAGCAGTGTACTATTCTTGAGTGCAATGGTTGGAGCTGTAGTAATTGGTAAAAAAGATTAATTAATAACAACGCAATTATGCCGATACAATATTATATATATTTTTCATTAGCCTTGTTTAGCATTGGTATTATTGGAGTACTCACAAGAAGAAATGCCATTATTGTTTTCATGTGTGTAGAATTGATGTTGAATGCAGTAAATCTTTTATTGGTTGCATTTTCAAAAATGCACCATGGAGCAGCTTTGTTGAACAATGCTACTGCATCAACTGGAGTAGAAGGGCAACTCTTTGTGTTTTTTATTATGGTAGTAGCTGCCGCTGAAGTAAGTGTGGGATTGGCCATCATTGTGATGATGTATCGAAATACCCATTCTGTAGATATTAATTTCTTGAACCGATTGAAAAACTAGCACCCGCAACTTAGTATATGAGTAAAATTGCTTTTTTAGTACCATTGTTTCCCTTGCTGGGTTTCCTGATTAACGGATTGGGCAGGCAGCGCTTGTCTAAATCTGCGGTAGGTATAATAGGATCAGGAATGATATTCTTGTCTTTCTTAACCTCCTGCTTCTTATTTGGACAAGTGTATGGAGCCGCTGCCAATAGCGGAGGTGCACCCATCAATTCAGTAGTAACTCTGTTTAATTTTATTCAAACAGAAGCATTCACTATTCCATTTGCATTTCAAATTGATCAATTATCTGTATTGTTTTTATTGATTATTACCGGAATAGGTTTCTTGATTCATTTATATTCTACCGCGTACATGAAAGAGGAAGCGCCTCATCATTTTGCACGCTATTTTGCTTATTTGAATTTATTTGTGTTCTCCATGTTGCTGCTAGTTATGGGTAGCAATTATGTAATCATGTTTATTGGATGGGAAGGAGTAGGATTGTGTTCTTATTTATTGATTGGATATTGGTTTAGAAACGGTGATTATAATTATGCTGCTAAAAAAGCATTTATCATGAACCGTATTGGTGATCTTGGTTTTTTATTAGCTGTATTTTGGTTGATATTTAAATTGGGTACAGTTAATTACACAGATGTATTTGCTGGCATTTCCCAATTATCTGCTTTTGATATTACCGCTATTACTACCTTACTATTTGTAGGTGCAATGGGTAAGAGTGCACAAATTCCTTTATACACTTGGTTACCTGATGCCATGGCGGGTCCTACACCTGTATCTGCTTTAATACATGCTGCAACCATGGTAACTGCTGGTATTTATATGATCGCCAGAAGCAATATATTATATACCATGGCGCCAGCTACTCAAACACTGGTTGCAGTGATAGGTTTGGCAACAGCCATTTTTGCAGCTACCATTGCTTTAAAACAAAACGATATTAAAAAAGTATTGGCTTATTCAACAGTAAGTCAATTAGGATATATGTTTTTAGGATTGGGTGTAGGTGCTTATACGGGCGCTGTATTCCATGTGATGACGCATGCTTTCTTTAAAGCATTATTGTTCTTGGGTGCTGGTTCTGTTATTCATGCAATGCACCATGAACAAGATATTCGTAAAATGGGAAACCTTAAAAAGTACATGCCTATCACGCATATTACTTTCTTGTTAGCTTGTTTAGCTATTGCTGGAATACCACCTTTCTCAGGTTTCTTTTCTAAGGACGAAATTTTAGTTGCGGCTTATAGCAGCAATCCATTGTTCTATTATATTGGAGTAGGGGGAGCTTTAATGACAGCATTTTATATGTTTAGATTGTACACCCTTACATTCTTAGGAAATTTCAGGGGTACACATGAACAAGAACACCATTTGCATGAGAGTCCATCTGCAATGACCATTCCTTTAATTGTATTAGCTGTTTTATCTGTAGTAGGAGGATTTATAGGAATACCTGCTGTGTTTGCGGAAAACCAACATTGGCTTCAAAATTTTCTTGCACCTATTTTTGCTGAATCAACCAAATTAGCAGAAGCACACCACTTAAGCCATTCTCAAGAGTATATTATGATGGGAGTGGTTACTTTATTAATTGTTATGGTGATTGCATTTGCATTTAAGTCTTTCAAAAATTATACGAATACAAACGAAACAGAAGAAACAGGATTGGGCAAAGTATTATTGAATAAGTGGTATGTAGATGAATTGTACAATGCAATTATCGTGAATCCATTAAATGCGTTGGGTGGTATTTTGAAGAATGTAGTGGAAAAATCGGGCATTGATGGGGCAGTTAATGGAGTGGGTAAGCTGGTTGCGTACGGTTCAAGGCAATTGAGATTAATTCAGAGTGGACAAGTAGCCAGCTATTTGCTCATCATGATATTATCAATGGTAGTGTTTTTCATTGTATGGTTTAATGATGCCACTATCACTCGTTTTTTAGATAAAATATTTTAAATCGTTCATCAAGTAGCTAGCAATAATGATTACTTTATTACTCATATTAACACCTCTGGTAGCCGGCTTAATTGCGTTTGTTTTAAAGCAAGGTAATTCGGCTAAAACTTTTGCTCTGTTGGCATCAATCGCAACTTTAGCAATTGCATTGGTTGCAGTATTTACACCAGGAGAAATAGGATACGACGCGGCTTGGTTAAATAATTTAGGAAGTAGAATTACTTTAAAAGCAGACGGCATGGCTAAAATGCTGAGCTTGTTAACAGCTGTTTCTTTCCCTTTAATTTTTACTGCCGTTTACAATAATGAGTATAAAAATTCAGCTTCTTTTTATGGCTTGATGCTGTTGTCTCAGGCTGGATTGATGGGTGTATTTCTTGCATCAGATGCATTATTATTTTATTTTTTCTGGGAGTTAGCATTAATTCCAGTTTACTTTCTTTGTTCTATTTGGGGAGGAGAAAAAAGAATTGCTGTTACATTTAAATTCTTTGTGTACACTTTTATAGGGTCTTTATTAATGCTAATTGGTTTGTTGTTCATGTACTTTAACACAGCCGATCAGTCCTTTTCATTGCAGAGTTTTTATGCAGTAAAATTAACCGCTCAAAAAGAAACACTGATGTTCTGGCTTTTCTTTATTGCATTTGCTATAAAGATGCCCATCTTTCCTTTTCATACCTGGCAACCAGATGCATACGAGCAATCGCCTACTGCTACAACAATGGTAATGAGTGGAATCATGGTTAAAATGGGGGTATATGCAGTTATTAGATGGATACTTCCAATGTTCCCTAATGCAGCTGCACAATCAGCAAATTTGGTGATTATACTTTCTATTATTGGAATGATATATGCTTCATTAATTGCCATACGTCAAGATGATATTAAGCGTATGATAGCTTATTCTTCCATTGCACATATTGGTTTAATGAGTGCAGCCATGTTTACCAATAATCAAACGGCAATGGATGGAGTGATGATTCAAATGTTTAGTCATGGAGTGAATGTGATTGGCCTTTGGATTATTGCCGATTTAATTGAAAAACAATTAGGCACAAGAAGTATGAGCCAGTTGGGTGGCTTAGCACAAAAAGCACCAGTGATGGCTATTTTGTTAGTAATCATGGCTTTGGCAAACGTAGCGTTGCCGCTCACCAATGCATTTATTGGAGAGTTCTTAATGTTTAATGGGTTGTTCCAATACAATATGGTAATGGCTGCTATTGCGGGTATTAGTATTATTTTGGCCGCAGTGTACACATTGAATATGGTGCAGCGTGTAATTTATGGAGAGTTAAATGTTATTACGGAGAAAGCAACAGATATTCCTTTGAATGTTAAATTGGCATTAGTGATCATTACTTTACTGGTGCTTGTTTTTGGTGTATTCCCGCAACCATTGTTGAATTTAACTGGAGACAGTGTTTCAGCATTATTTGTAAAAAAGTAAAAGACCGATTTAGTAGTTATGAACGCAATTATATTTTCAGCAATTCTAGGTGTGGTAATGATGTTTACAGGCATTTTTACCGATAAAAAAAAGGTCATTACTTTAACTGCAATTATTTCGTTAGTTGTTTTACTAACCGTTAATTTATTAAATAGCTATGGCTTGTTTTCTATTCAAATAGATACCAAAGACTTATTGCATTTTAATAAAATGGGTTTGTTTTTTAATACATTAATGATTGCTTCTACGCTAATCTTCGTTTTATTAAGTGGATCTGAAATAGAAAAAATCGGAAATAAAACAGCTGATTTTTATGCGCTTATTTTCTTTGTTTTATGTGGAACGGCAATACTTACTTCTTATAATGGTATGTTGATGTTGTTTTTAGGAATTGAAATTTTGTCTATTCCATTGTACATTTTAACAGGATCAGATAAGCATAATCTTAAAAGCAATGAAGCTTCTCTTAAATATTTTTTAATGGGCTCATTTACAACAGGCATTATGTTGATGGGAATTGCTTTGTTGTATGGCGCCACTGGTACTTTTGGAATGGCAAGCGTTGGAACTGGTGCTTTACCTCCATCGTCTGGCGTTCAAGGTCCTGCTTTTTTACAAGT
>JBKBWE010000164.1:0-6477 GCA_046289145.1 Sediminibacterium sp. | reverse complement strand
ATACACCAATCCCGCAGATTGAGGCCCAAGGCCTAATGAAACAGTTGATTTTTTATATTGTTGATTAAACAGGTCTACGGCATTTAGCAAGTGGTTTTGACCAACAAATGTAAAATACCCTCCTGCAATGGATGCTGCAAATCCTGAACCAATCAATGTCCATCCTAAACCCTTAGTATTGCCCGACAAATAGCTAATTCCGGATATTAGTGTAATTGCCCCAACAAAGTTGAGTACTTGGCCAGTTATTTTATTTGATTGGTGTTTCTGAAAAGATTGGATAATTTCAGGATTACCCGTTCTATAAAAGAGTTGCTTAAATTGAATACTCCCCTTAAATATGCTATCATTAAAAATAATATTATTGGGTTTTGTCATGGCCGTATAACTCATTTTACCCTTGGGCAATGCTTGTTGAGCAATTAGAAGCTGAACCATAAAAATGCTCAGTAAAACTATGCAGATTCTTTTTTTCATACTTACTGTTTTACACCAGCAACTTCCGCCAGTTCTTCCATCATTAATTTACTACCAATAAAAAGTGGCGTTCGCTGGTGCAATGAAGTAGGCACAATATCTAAAATTCTTCCTATACCATCTGTAGCAACACCACCTGCCACTTCCAAAATAAAAGCAAAAGGATTGGCCTCGTATAAAAGTCTCAATTTGCCGCCAGGTTTTTCAATGGTACCTGGATACATAAATATGCCTCCTTTAATTAGATTTCGGTGTACATCTGCAACCATGCTGCCAATATACCTTTGGGTATATGGTCCACCATTTTCCTTGGTTTTTCTTTGACAACCATCAATATATTTCCTTACCCCTTCATTGTATTGAAAGAAGTTACCATGGTTTACAGAATAAAATTTACCCGTAGGTGGGCATATGATATTTGGATGACTCATGGTGAATTCGCCAATTGAAGGGTCTAAAGTAAAGCCATTTACGCCCCTTCGAGTTGCATAAACAAACATAGTACTTGAACCATATACTACATATCCTGCAGCAACTTGGTTTTTACCTGGTTGCAAAAAATCTTCTTTGGTACAAGGTTTACCCAAGGGGCTTACCCTTTTATAAACCCCAAAAATGGTTCCAATAGAAACATTTACATCAATATTTCCGCTACCATCTAACGGGTCAAATAAGACTACATATTTACTATTGTTACTTATTTCATCGTCAAATACCACAAAATCATCCATTTCTTCACTCCCAATACCAGCACAACTGATACCATATTGAAGAACCCCCATAAACTGGTTATTCGCAAAAATATCTAGCTTCTTTACATCTTCCCCCTGCACATTAATACTTCCGGCATCGCCAAGTATATCTACTAATCCAGCTTTATTCACTTCCACATTTACTCGTTTTGCAGCAAGTGCCATATCCCTAAGTAATCTACTTAATTCTCCTGTAGCGGTAGGAAATTGACGCAATTGTTGTAAAGTAAATTCGTCAAGTGTTAATACGTTTCTATTAATACTCATATGGTGCAATTCGTTTACATAAAGATACTAATTGGGCGTGTACGCAGCGTATATTTGTAGGTATATTGATTTGTATAATAAGCATTAGATTATGAAAATCTTCAAATTTGGCGGCGCAAGCGTAAATAGCGTTGAAAGAATAAAAAATTTAAAAAACATTGTTCAGGAATTCAGTAATGAGCCATTGGTAATAATTGTATCTGCAATGGGCAAAACCACCAATGGATTAGAAAAGGTAGTCAATGCATTTTACAAGGGGAATAAAGCCGAAGCCCTAGAATTATTCAACATCGTTAAAAATCAGCACTTAACAACCGCAAAATATTTATTAGTATTCAAATACAATGAATGTGTTGCTCAATTAAACGACTTCTTTACAGAAGTGGAATGGCTCCTTCACGATAAACCAGTAAGATCTTATGACTACTATTATGATCAAATTGTTTGTATTGGCGAATTGTTTAGCACCTGCATTATTAGTCATTTTTTAAATGAAGAAAAAATTTCTAACCAATGGCTAGACGTTAGAGACTTGCTTAGAACCGACAATAACTTTAGAGATGCGGGAGTTCAATTTGAATTCTCAGCAGATAGAATTAAACAAGCAATCCAACAGAATAAAGGAAACATCTCAATTACACAAGGATTTATTGGCGCAACAGACGACAATGAAAGTACTACACTTGGCAGAGAAGGCAGTGATTATACGGCAGCTATCTTCGCCAATATCTTAGATGCCGAGAGTCTTACCATTTGGAAAGATGTAGAAGGTGTAATGAACGCTGACCCTAAAGCATTTAGCGATGCACAACTCATTCACGAATTGAATTTTAACGAAGTAATTGAAATGGCCTATTATGGGGCACAAGTAATTCACCCAAAAACAATCAAGCCGCTTCAAAATAAAAGCATCCCATTATTAGTAAAATGTTTTTTAGATCCCCAATTAGAAGGCACCATTATTCATAATAAGTTGGTCAAAAATCTTCCTCCAATTATTGTGATAAAAGCGCATCAGGTTATGATGCATTTAAAAACCAAAGACTTTTCCTTTATTGGAGAAGAACCAATGAGCCAATTATATGAAATCTTTAGCCTGTTAAAAGTGAAGCCAAACTTAATTCAAACTGGAGCAATCAGTTTGCAATTGTGTTTAGACGATCACGAAGAAAAAATAAATCAGCTAGCTAATGAATGTAGTGTGCTATTTGATGTACAATTAGAAAAACAACTAAATCTCTTAACTATCAGACATTACAATGTTGAAATAATGAATGAGTTAATGGCTAATAAAGACCTACTATTAGAACAAAAAACCAAAGAAACGCTACAATGTATTTATAGAACTTTTTAACAACTACTAAAGATATTTTTCAATTGTGGCATACAATTCATCTTGTTTGAATGGCTTAACCAATACCTCGTTAATTCCAGAAGCAATGTATTCATCTAAATCGTCTTGAACAATTGTTGCGGTTAACCCAATGATTGGAATATTTCTTTTTGATTCATCAGTAAACTGCCTAACAAGAATTGCAATTTCATCTCCGGTTAATTTAGGTACATTAATATCGGTTAGAATAATATCGTACCTATTATCTTTAAATAGTTGTAGCCCAATTTCTCCATCTTTTGCAATATCATAAACAATACCAACTTTCTTTAATAGCATAGTAAGCAACATGATATTTACATCATTATCTTCAATAACTAGAACTCGCTTATCTTTTAAGGAAGAAGAAATAGTACTCATTACAGTTGATTCTTTTTCATTCGCTACTTTGTCGCTTGCAACTTCGTATGGAATAGCAAAGGTAAATACAGATCCTTGATTTAACTTACTTTCTACACCAATGGTACCACCTTGTAGCTCTACCAGCATTTTACAAATAGAAAGACCTAGTCCAGTTCCTTTTATAGCTCTGCGTGTATCTTTACTTGTACTATTATTAGTTACTTGGGTAAACTCTTCAAACACCGTTTTAATTTGATCGTTGGGTATACCAATTCCCGTGTCTGCTACCGCAATTTTAATCATTACTTGATTCTCTGCAGTTCCTGAAATATTGGCAATAATTGTTACGCTACCTTTTTCAGTAAATTTGATAGCATTGCTTAATAGATTATATAGTATTTGCTTAAGTCTAAATAAATCCCCTTTTACAGCTAATTTTTTGTCTAATTCAATTATAGAATCTACTTTAATTCCTTTATTAGCTGCACTTGTGGAAGAAAGTGCGAAAGCTACTTCCTCTATTGCTGATGCAATATAAAAAGGCTGTTTCTCCAATTTCAATTTGCCAGCATCTAATTTAGAAAAGTCAAGTACATCATTTACAGTAGATAGTAAATGTTCAGATGAGGTTTTTATTGCATGTAAATAATTTTTCTTTTCACTATCCTTTTCTATTTTATCAATTATTTCGGTAAATCCCATAATTGCAGTTAGTGGGGAACGAATTTCATGACTCATATTACTCAAAAACCTGCTCTTAACCTGCGCCAACTTTAACGCTTTTTCTCTTGCCTCTAATATTTCATTCTCATAGTTTACCATTTTATAAATATTGTAAACTAAAACGCCTACAATAAAAAAGATGATTAATAAAGAGACCCAGAAGAACTTTTGAATAACGTCTGTACCAGTGACTGCATTTTTAAATATAGTCGCATTTAAGTTTTCTCTAAAAGCGTCTTCTTTTACTAATACACGTTTTAACTGTTGATTATATTTTGCAAGGACCACGCCTACAGAATCTACTTCACGCTTATTAGATAAATCAACCCGATTTTCTTTTAAATGAAAAGATAGTAATTCAAATTCCGCTATCATTTTTGGCAAAGATTGCTCCTTATTTAATTGCAGTGTAATTTGCGCAGCTCTGCCACTGTCGCTTTCCATTTTCAACACTTTTAAATGTGCGATGGCTTTATCAATTGATGTTGCAGAAAGTTTACTCAAAGATGGTTCCCCTGTTTGAGTATACCGAGTAAATATCAATTCAGATTCTAACAATACATCACTGGTAGTCCTAAGAATACTAATATTCTTGTTTTCAATACTAAGTGTATCTATTGAATTTTTTAAAGTGATGATATTACGTGTGTTAATTACATTCAAAAAGAGAATGGAAACTACCACCACTAAGCACGCTATTATTAAAATGATATTTGAGAAAGAAAGTTTTGCCCGCTTCATGAATGCATTAATTGAACATTAAACCAATGGTCTCCAGCGGCTAAAAGGATAATAAATGAAGCACAAAATACAAAAAAATCAGATATAAACTTATTTAGAAATTACTTTGTATACTCCTTTTTCGTTAATACCAACAATGGGCAATTGTTTATATTGTTCAAAATAATCAAAAACCTCTTTCAGCTGATTGGTAAAGTCTTGGTATATACTGTTTTGAGCAATATGAGATTGTAATACTTTAAATGAGTTTTCATTGGTAAACCGAACAGGGAAAATATGCACAGGTATAAAGTCTTGGCCTTGTTTTCTTACAATATTTGCTAAAACATATAACTCCTCAATTGGATTATTCAATATTGGAATACAACCTACTGTTGCACATTTACCATGTATATAAATTTCTCCACCCGGAGCTTTGCTATCTGTAAAATATAAATCACTTTGATTAGGGTAATTAATCCCTAGCGAAAAATGATAATCACTATTTGGATTAAACTCATTGATATAATAAAACCCTTCAGGCACTTGCAAATCACCTTCTCTTCGCTTTGGCCCTAATTTGCCAGAAAGGGCACAAACATTATAGGTTTTAAATAATGTAAATGGCTCGGTCATCGCATTTCTTACCCATATCTCTAACTGTCCATCTTGCTTAAAGCTTCTGATATACAATTGCTTTGCTGGCCAACTAAGGGATGCTTGAGCAAATTGTTTTTTTAGTTGCTTTTCTCTTTTATCAAAAGCCAATTGTTCTTTTTTGGTTAACCCAGATTGAGCCAATGAATCATGCTGAATAGCCCAAAAAAGAAGGAATAAAAATAAAAACCTAAAAAATGTTTGCATAGTACGCTATCTGATTAAGTTGCCAAAATAAATCGCATTCATAAACATTTTTGAAGTACCCAACCAAAAAGCCCTAAAATTAAGGTTGTCAACCATTGAAATAACCCTACCCCTTCCCATATTATCTACATTAATTGCTGCAGTATTTCTCACTACATTCTTATATCCTCTATATAAATACCCACTTTGCAAAGGTTGATCTGTATACATAACGGGAGAATCGTACGCTCCATTGTTTTTATCCATAAATAAAGTATTCGACTTAAAAATGGTCACAGATGAATTGGTATAACCATAGCCTAAAGGATGGGTTAAATCTACTTTTGCTTCAAACAAAGAGCCGGCCATATCTTTTGCTCTTGTTTCATCTGAACGCAAAAAATAGGGTAATTGTAATGTAGTATCCCTTTTATCATCCCCAGATTTGAACAATGTTTTGGTAAATCCATTGGTTGAAAGCCATTTGGTTGCATCTTCTGTTGCAATTAAAGTTCCGCCTGCTCCTACCCAATCTTTTAATTTATCCTGGGCATTTTTATTCAAATTATTATAAGAACCAGAAGCCATTATTATCACATTGTATCTATCAGCATTAATTGACCCAAAACGATCTACATCTACTATGCTTACAGGTACATTAAATCGAGTATCCATCAAATGCCAAATCTCCCCCACATCGGTTGCGCTTGTTCCAACACCACCAAACATCATTACAGACGGCTTTTTTAAATGAACAAAACTATTGCTTCCTAAATCAATTCCATTAGCAGCAAAACCAGAAGGCAATGCGTAAACATCTACGCCAGTTTCAGCAATGGCGTCCTTTATAACTGCTTCAAGAGCATCAGCTCCCATTGATTGAATGCTTGATGGTATAACAATTGTTCCATAATCAAATGATTCCTCTTTGTTATTTACAAGCATCTTAAATATTTTAGT
>JBKBWE010000163.1:0-6500 GCA_046289145.1 Sediminibacterium sp. | reverse complement strand
GTTTTTGGTGAAACCATTGAAGATGTTAGACATCAATTAACCATCCCTGTTCTAATCGTTAATGTTTCCGAAAAGGTCATTCCCCAATAATGTAATATATTTGCACCCTATATTCAACAAAATAAAACAAATTATGGCCCAAAAAATTAAAGTTGCAAATCCAGTAGTTGAACTGGACGGTGATGAAATGACTAGAATCATCTGGAAATTCATTAAAGACAAGTTGATTTTACCTTATCTAGAGCTAGATATCAAATATTATGATTTGGGGATGGAATACCGTGATCAAACGGATGATCAGGTTACCATTGATGCTGCTAATGCCATAAAGCTATATGGAGTGGGTATTAAATGCGCTACAATTACTCCCGACGAACAAAGAGTAAAAGAATTCAAGCTAAAACAAATGTGGAAGAGCCCAAATGGCACCATCCGCAATATTCTAGATGGTACTGTGTTTAGAGAGCCCATTGTTTGTTCAAATGTACCAAGATTAGTACCCAATTGGACTGCTCCTATATGTATTGGAAGACATGCTTTTGGTGATCAATATCGTGCTACTGATTTTGTAACAAAAGGGAAAGGAAAACTTACTGTTAAGTTTGAAGGAGAAGATGGAACCGTTCAAGAGTTTGAAGTGTACAACTTTAAAGGTGACGGAGTTGCATTAGCTATGTACAATACCGATGAAAGTATAAAAGGTTTTGCAAGGGCTTGTTTCAACCAGGCTTTGTCTAAAAAGTGGCCTTTGTATTTATCTACTAAGAATACCATTTTAAAGAAATACGACGGTAGATTCAAAGACATTTTTGAAGATATATACCAAGCTGAATTCAAACAATTATTTACTGAGGCTGGCATTACATATGAGCATCGTTTAATTGATGATATGGTTGCTTCTGCTTTAAAGTGGAATGGAAATTTTGTTTGGGCTTGTAAAAATTATGACGGCGACGTTCAAAGTGATACGGTTGCGCAAGGTTTTGGTTCATTAGGATTGATGACTTCTACCTTAGTTACCCCCGATGGTACTGTAATGGAAGCTGAAGCAGCGCACGGGACTGTTACACGTCACTATAGAGAACATCAAAAAGGAAATCCAACATCTACTAACCCAATTGCATCCATTTTTGCATGGACTAGAGGATTAGAATTCCGTGGTAAATTAGATAAGAACCAAGAATTAATTAACTTCTGCACTACGTTAGAAAAAGTATGTGTAGACGTGGTTGAATCTGGTAAAATGACTAAGGACTTAGCCGTATGTATTTACGGTAATAAAGTAAATCACGGAGAACACTATTTATATACAGAGGAATTTTTAGATGCAATTGATAGCGAATTAAGCAAGCGTTTAGCTAACTAATTTCTTACGATTGTTATAAAATTCTTTGGAAGCTGCATAAATAGATCTGTTAATAACAGCATGCACTTTTCCATGAATATCTTTCCATTCAATGGTTTTATCGAAAACGATAAAACCATTGTTTTTTATACCCTCTTTAACCATTTCAATTTCTTCATCGTTAATTATAAACTCAGCAAACAGTTTGGTTTTACCTGGAGCCACAAACTTAATGGTTGCGCTTTTGTCCCATACAACAAAGTTATTTCTTCCAAGTAAGTGATAAAACATTAACATGTAAAAAGGATCGGAAGCAGCGAACATGCTACCACCAAAAATGGTCCCTACAAAATTATAAGACCAAATATTTCTGCTGAGTTTTACTTTGATATATTTCCAGTCTTTTCGAATTGTTATAATTCTTCCCCCTGTACCAAAAAACATGGGGTATAAGTTCATACCCCATTTGAATATTGTTGTATTGGAAGATGAAGGAAGCATAATTTTCTAATTAAGAAACTTCAACCCAAGTATGATCAGCTAATAGTTTTACAGAAGAAACAAATTGTTTAAAAGGTCCGTGGGTCCCCCATTCTTGCGGCGCAACCAAAGAGAGTAAATGGGTATTATCTCTTTTCTCATACAAATGATAAACCTGGCCTATTTGTGGTTTGAAATTCAGCTTAGCTTCGTAAATAATCATACTAAGCTCCTTTCTCTTTCTAATTTCTTGTGCTTGCCTAGCCAGAAGCTCAATTTGTTGCTTTATCTGGTCTAATTGCATATTCGTTTGGTCTTCCATTGCACTGAGCGCCTTGTGCTTTATTACGCCTTCTTTAGTTGGTCTTATTGCAACTCCTGCAACTGAAGCAGAGTAGGGAAGTACACTCAATTGTTTATGATATACTTCTATATTTTTAAACTCCTTCCCATTTAAATCATAGCCTTCTTGCGTAATCTTCATGTAACCATTGGGCATGATTTCATGCACAACACGCAGTACTTGTAAATTATCTTTATAAAAAAGGGCATTCAAAGTTGAAGCATTCGTGATACTTGCTTGAACTTGATTGGCTATTTCATTGTTTTCCAATACAAGTAATTCCTCGTTGGGGACTATTTTATATTGCGTATAAAATGCCTCATTGTCTAAGCTAACCCAATTGATACTTATACTGAGAGCTTGTCCATTTTCAATACTTTCAATTTTGTAATTACCACTTTTAGGCGCAACCCCATTTTCAAAAATACATTTCTCAGGGAACAATTGCCAACTAGCCAAAAAATTATACGCTTGTACCATTCAACTTTATTCTACAGTAAATTCAATATTTATTGTTCCCCATTTCAATACAACCAATCCTTTACTAGAAATAAGGTATTCTAACTTTTCAGTTGATTCTGCGGCTACGGTTTGTTTAGCTGAAATTCTTAATGCATCATCTGCTTCTTTATATTGAAAAGCACCCCATTGTTTCCAAGTTTTATTGAAAATAAGGGTGGTTCCTTTTTCATTCTGCAAAGTAAAGAAAGCATATTTTCCCGCTGCCAAAGGCTGACCATTCACTTTTATATCTTTACTTGTTTCAAATACCGTTGCATCATTAGCACCAGCTCTCCAAATTTTACCCATCATTGGTTCAATGTCCTTACCTGGAGTTCGTCCTTTTAAAGATGGTTGGCTGTATTTTATACTTAAAGCAGTCCCATTAGATAAGACAGCAGAAACTTCAGCTGCAGGACTTGGCTTTGGCTTTGGCGCAGTTTGTGCCTTTAATGAAAGCATGCTCAATGATGCTACAGCAAATAAGGTGGTTAAGATGATCTTTTTCATAATTATTCTATTTAACGTATTAAGAGATAAATGGTTCAATCTAATTTACAACAACAAAGTCAGGTTTACGGATTAAATCTGTTTGATACCTAAATCTTAAATTAGTAGACAAACTAATATTCCAGCTATTCATGTTTTCAACAACTTTAGGGAAATAGTAGGCTTTTAACTCCATTGTGCCAAAAACCAAGTTTTCATTACGACTTCGTAAGCCTGCGCCAAGTGCACTATAAACAGCTCCGTCAGCTGGATCAAGGGCAGAAAGCTTTAAATAGGAAATATTAGAAAAAACAAATGGTGCAAAATTAAATCCTACTAATTTGAATGTATTATAAAAAACTGTTTCTGCATTAATGGTTAACCTTGCAGTTCCATCTATTCTAGTATTCCGAATTTTAGGTATACCAAAAATACTGGATACTCTTAGTGGATCATTTAATCGAATAAATTTTTGTAGCGTAATACTACCACTTAAAAAATGCCTGACGAACCAGTTCTTTTTTTTCATTTTTTTTAAAGGGGTAATAAGTTCAAGACTAGCTAATGCAGAAATATCTTCTGGTTGATTTCGATTTAGATATGCACCAGATTTTAAAGTATAATTTAAAAAAGCTTTTTTATTATTAAAGTAACTGCGTTGATATTCAACCCCAAAATAAATTCTAGATACATCTTGTCTGTCTGCCCATCCGCCAGTAAACGATAAACTAAATCCTTCTGGAAGATCTTCATTTCTTCCAAATCCATAAATAAAATTGGTATGGTAAAAGTCTCTTTCAAAAATTGTGTAAGAAAAAAGCATTCCTGTTACATCGTTATACCTGCTATCGTATAAAAATTGTAACGTATCAGGACGAACAGTGAAATATCGATGCAAAACTCTGGCAGATAAAATATTTCTTTTTCTGGTCCCTAGATTATCTAACATTCGTTCCTTTGCGCCTAAGCTATATCCAATCCATAAGTCTGCATTGTAGTATCCATATTTTAATTGTTGATTGTATAATGAATCAGAAGAATAGGCATTCTGTGTATTATTCACCGATAGGTCAAATCCCCCAGTATATGGGTGATAGGGGCTGACTAAAGGCAATTCACCTCGGATAAAATAACTATTTTCTTCTCTTTTAGCAGAATTAAAAGCAGGTCTTTCAAAATTAATACCGGCAGCAATATTTAAAAAACTACCTGCAATATTTCTAGTGAGAAATTCAATCCCGTAAGTATAATTGGGGTTTCTTTTTGTATCAAAAAGTTGTTGAAATTTCAAGCGATTTCCAGAACCAAAAATATTATCATTATTAATCTCCATATCGAACAGATTGGTATTTACTTCAGAAACACTACCGCCAATCGGGAATACATCTTTTACTAAAATCAATACATCAACTTCATCTGGGTTTTCTTTTATTGGAACAATAATAATTCTGGCATCTTGTAAAAAACTTAAGTCACGCAAAAATTTCTCATTGTCTGCAAATAAGTTAGGATCTACTCGTTCTCCTGTTTTAAAAAACAAGTTCTTTTTAACCACTTCCTGACGGGTACTTATGTGCAACTTATTACCTATCTGATTAAAAATATTAGTATTATTTACACTGGTGTCATTTACCAGTTTATTAAACTGCAATTTGTTTATTGAAATATTTCGAATAAACTTACCATCAAAAGGTTCAAATTCAACTGCATTTTTTTCCGCATCATTTTGCGGTATACCAGAAATTGGGTTAGAAACTGAAATGGATTTACCTATAGCACCTATTAACCCTTTCTTAGAAGACAAGAAAAAACTTGAATCATATTTACTAGATTGAGTCTTCCCTAAAACAGGTAAAATAATTACCAATACAAGTGTAGTCAAATGTAATGGGTTCATTATTTTATCGCACCAATTCATCACTATAATATTACTAAAATTATATACTAATTTGATTAATCCACAATATGATGCCGTAATTGTAGAACAAGCTCAAACTTGTTTGTAGTGATACCACTACAAAGAGCAAATATGTATAAATATTTAGTAACCTACTGATTATTATTTATAACTTAGAAACAATTAAAATATCTTAACCAAGCCTTAACTCGTAATGAAAAGCAATATTCCGCTCAAATTGTATTCAGGATTAGGTATTTCAATTTTCTTGGTATTAATGGTTGGCTATTTTTCAATTAATACCCTTAATACCCAGGTTGAAAAAACTACCCATTTAATTAAGATTAAAAAGTCGATTAGTGATATTCAAGACTTGCAATATAATATTTCTCAAATGAGAAATGCTCGATTAAATTATTGGGTTACTCAAAATGATACAGCAATTACCAATTATACCATTTCTGCTGCTAGTATAAGGCCAATTATGGTAAAACTCCATATGGAGCTCCCTGAAAACCCCTCAACAATAGACAAGATTAATGCATTAGATACAGCAATTACCCGATTAAACTTGTTTTGGGATAACAGTGGCCAAATTTTAGTTGGTCAAAACCGAACTGATTTAAACAATAAAATCATTTCTGAGGGGAAGCTAATCAGAAATG
Source organism: Sediminibacterium sp. (assembly GCA_046289145.1). Classification (GTDB taxonomy): domain Bacteria; phylum Bacteroidota; class Bacteroidia; order Chitinophagales; family Chitinophagaceae; genus Sediminibacterium. The sequence continues at coordinate 780 of JBKBWE010000163.1, read as the reverse complement.
TGCTGTTATTAATAGACCAAACAAAAAGAGGATTGGTTTATGAGTTAGATTCAACAGAAAAGAGCATTAAAGAATCTTTTGAAATTTCAACCAAAATAATTGTTGGAGGAGTCGTTCTATTAATAGTGATTGTATTAATTCTTGTTAACGCAGTTGTAGCTACATTAAAAAGCAGATTTAGGTCTGAAAGAAGGTTAAAGGACACTGTTGCAAAGATGGAAGAGATTAACCAACTTGCTGCAGAAAAAAATAAATTATTAGAAGGAGTTAGTTATATTAATGACCATATTCAAAAATCGCATTCTTTAGAAACGCTATCATATAATGTTATTCGATCGGTAGTTGGGTATTTAGAAGTTCCTGCCGGTGTAATATATATAAAAGATGAAAATGCAAACGTTTTAGAAATGACTGCTGGAGTTGCAATTTCATCGGATGCTAAAATAAGTTTTAAGATAGGTGAGGGCATTATAGGTAATGCAGCTTTGCAAAAAGAAGCTGTTAGTATATCAGACGTTCCATCAGATTATTGGCATGTTGAAACTTCATTAGGAGACATGACAGGTAAGGGAGAAATATTGTGCATGCCTTTATGGCTAGATAACGATTTAAAAGGACTGATAGAACTTGGCATTTTTGGAAAATTTTCTGCACTCCAAAAAAACTTATTAGAAAATATTTCTCATAATGTTGCTTCAGCCATTCAAGCACAGCAGGATAGAGCTAAAATAAATATCCTTTTAGCCGAAGTACAAGAGCATAAAGAAAGTTTAGTTAATC
>JBKBWE010000162.1:0-6500 GCA_046289145.1 Sediminibacterium sp. | reverse complement strand
TTATTTACAAGCATCTTAAATATTTTAGTAGCAACTTTTGCTTTAATCCCTTTTTTTTGAAGCTTATACAACACTTTAGGACTATAATATTCATTCCATTTTATAGCATATGCATATGGATTTTTTGAACCAATGATAGTTGATTTCAAAGGATCAATAGAAACAAGTTTTGCATTGCTAATAGTAACTGGTGTTTTTATTTCAGCATAAGGTAATCCAAATGCCAAAGGCATTGTCCAAGCAGTAACATCATAAAACAAACTGTCTTTATAATTGAACGTCTTTTCAAAAACGGTCTTAATAATTTTGAATTGTTTTTGTGCTGTTGGTATTACAAATGCCGAACCAGGCTTAAAGGTTTTTCCTTCAATAGCCATCTCTGATTGTAAGGGATAAATATCAACTTCGTGCCTCAATAGCATTTCAATAAAAATATTGGTCTTCGCTTTATCTTGGGCATCTCCAAACACAAAAGCTTTTACTGGAAAGTTCTCTGCTTCTTTAATTGTTTCTTTAAAAAAACTGCGTTGATAATTCAACATTTGCTTTCTTAGTCCATTAGCAGCGGCCAAAGTAGATAAGGTAGTGGTGAACTGGTTTCTAATAGTAAATGGAAAACTCAACAATCCATTCTCTGTTTCTTGTAAATGTCCGCGGCTACTTGCTTGTTCAAATAATATACCTACAGCACCGTTAATATCAGGATAAGTAGAGCCTTTACCGTAATAAAAATCATCATACCCTTCTTTAGTAAAATACATAGAGCCAATACTATCTAAGTACTGAGCATGGTAGTTCCCAATTGCAGCAGTTAGCTCTTGATTTTTTGGCGGGGTATTGGGGTTTACTCTAGATGGCACCCCTGGTTGAAAAAAGAAAGAAGAATTACTACCCATTTCATGATGATCCGTTAAAATATTCGGTTTCCATTGATGGTATAAAGCCAATCGATTTCTGCTTTCTTTGTGTTGTGCTGGCAACCAATCGCGGTTTAAATCGAACCAATAATGATTGAATCTTCCACCCGGCCATACTTCATTAAATTCTCTTGCGTTAGGATCGGCTACAGGAGTAAAACTTTTATGCATATTAACCCAGCTTGCAAATCGGTTCAATCCATCAGGATTAAAAGAAGGGTCTAATATGATAACGGTATTTTTTAGTAATTCATCAACTGCACTTCCTTGAGCTGCAGCCAAATAATACATCGCTAATAAAGCAGCATTTGCACCACTACTCTCATTTCCGTGAATACTATAGCCCATCCAAACCACAACGGGCATATCATCGGTATTTAATGCCCCTGATTTATCAGGATTAGACAATGCAAGATGTTGTTGCCTTATTTGTTCAAGTCTTTGATGATTTTCGGGGGCTGTTATGATTAATGCTAACTGTTGACGCCCTTCATTCGTTAAACCTAATGGCCTAAGTACCATTCTATCCGAAGCTTGATCAATCGTTTTTGCATATTGTACCAATCGATCGTGTGTAACATGCCATTCTCCTACTTCATGACCAATAATATTGGCAGGAGTAGGTATGGCACTGTTATACGCCACATTTTTGGGCAAATAATAAGATAATTCTTGAGCCTGTATAAAGTACCCAATCAAAAAGAATGCAAACAGTAGATTAAATTTCTTCATTACTTAGGATTTCTGCCGGTAAGTTACTGAAGAAAAATATTATCTACGCATACATTTCGCTTCTTAATTCTTTAACCCTTGCGTCTTCCATATATTCATCAAAAGTCATGAGTCTATCAATGATGCCTTTAGGCGTAAGCTCAATAATTCTATTGGCAACCGTTTGCATAAAAGTATGGTCATGTGAAGTGATAAAGACGATGCCTGGAAAGGTTTGACAGCCTTCATTAAAACTTTGGATACTCTCTAGGTCTAAGTGGTTAGTGGGTTGATCAAGAATCACTACGTTGGGGTTTTGCAACATCATTCTGCTAACCATACAACGAACTTTTTCTCCACCACTAAGTACATTGGTTTTCTTTTGAATATCGTCTCCACTAAACAACATTTTTCCTAAGAACCCGCGAATAAAAGGCTCGTCGGCGTCAGTAACGTGAGGAGGAACAAATTGGCGCAACCAATCCATTAAACTTAGTCCTTCTTTAAAAAATTCATTGTTTTCCTGAGGTAAATATGCTTTGGTGATTGTGGTACCCCATTCATATTTTCCTCCTTCAATAGCGGCATTCTCAGTAATTATATCAAAGAAAGAAGTTATGGCAAGTGGATCCTTGCTTAGAAAAGCAATTTTCTCGCCTTTATTAACACTAAATGAAACTTTATCAAATAATTTTCTTCCATCAACTGTTTTACTCAAATTTTCTACATTCAAAATTTGATTCCCTACTTCTCTTAATGGTTGGAAAATAATTCCAGGATACTTTCTATTTGAAGGTTCAATTTCTTCAATGGTTAATTTTTCTAAAGCTTTCTTTCTAGAAGTTGCTTGTTTACTTTTTGAAGCATTTGCAGAGAATCGGGCAATGAAATCTAATAATGCCTGACGTTTCTCTTCATTCTTTTTGTTTTTATCGTTTATTTGACGACTCATTAACTGGCTACTTTCATACCAGAAAGTATAGTTACCTGTAAATACTTTAATCTTGGAACGGTCAACGTCTGCAACATGGGTACATACTGTGTCTAAAAAGTGACGATCGTGACTGACTACTAAAACGATGTTTTCGTAATCTGCTAAAAAGTTTTCTAACCACCCAATTGTTTCAATATCTAATCCGTTGGTAGGCTCATCTAATAAAAGAATATCTGGATTTCCAAATAATGCCTGCGCCAAAAGAACCCTTACTTTAAAATTACTAGGTATTTCACTCATTAAACTTTGGTGCATATCGTCGTGTACGCCCAAACTATTTAAGAAACTCGCGGCATTACTTTCAGCTTCGTATCCACCCATTTCTCCAAACTCTGCCTCTAGTTCCCCTGCTTTCATTCCATCTTCTTCTGAAAAGTCTTCTTTAGCATACAATGCATCTTTTTCATGCATAACATCCCATAGTCTTTTATGACCCATCAATACTGTATTCAATACAGTACAATTATCAAATTCAAATTGATTTTGTTTCAAAACAGCCATTCTCTCCCCTGGCGTAATTTCTACTGTTCCTTTATTGGGTTCAATTTCCCCACTCAATATTTTTAAAAAAGTAGACTTGCCTGCACCATTGGCTCCGATTACTCCATAGCAGTTGCCCTTGGTAAAATTGATATTTACTTCGTCAAAAAGTACCCTTTTGCCATAAGCGAGGGTAATATTCCGTGCACTAATCATTGAATTTGCTGTTTTTGGGCTGCAAAATTACAAAATTAAAGGGTTACCTGCCGATGAACTTTAAATTATTACCACTCCGCCCTTGCAGAAGGATTAGTGGATAAAGGCACAAATTGATTATTTAAGTACTTATGATATCCTGTAATTGCAATCATAGCAGCATTATCTGTGCAATAACTAAAGTCCGGGATATACACTTTCCATCCTTTCTGTTGACCCATTGAAGTTAATGCATTTCGTAATCCACTATTAGCGCTAACTCCACCTGCAATGCATACTTGCTTTACATTCGTCAGGTTAACTGCTTTTACCAACTTCTTTAATAATATTTGAACAATAGTGTGTTGAATAGAAGCACAAAGATCATTTCTATTCCCCAAAATAAACTCAGGTGTTTGCTTTTGCAAAAAATATAATACTGAAGTTTTTAACCCACTAAAAGAAAAATTCAATTCAGGAATTTGAGGCTCAGCAAATTTAAATTTGAGGGGATCTCCTAATTGGGCATATTGGTCTATTAATGGTCCTCCAGGATAAGGCAGACCCAACAATTTGGCTGTTTTATCAAATGCCTCACCTGCAGCATCATCAATCGTTTCACCAATTACTTCAAGTTCTAATGCAGATTTGGCCAATACTATTTGCGTATGACCACCGCTAACCGTTAAACATAAAAAGGGGAAACCGGGTCTTTCAGCAGGAATTAAATTGGCCAACACATGTGCCTGCATATGGTGGACCCCAATTAATGGTACTTGCAAAGAAAGAGACAACGATTTTGCAAATTGTGTTCCTACCAATAAGCTTCCTATTAATCCTGGGGCTTGGGTAAAAGCAATGGCATTTAATTCAGATAAAGTAATACCAGCATTTTTAATAGCTTGGTCTACCACAGGAACAATATTTTGCATATGTGCCCTACTAGCTAATTCTGGCACTACTCCCCCGTATTTTTCATGAACAGACTGAGAAGCGATGATATTACTTAATATCATTCCATCCTTACATACTGCTGCAGCTGTTTCATCACAGGAAGATTCTATTGCCAGAATAGTTATGCTCATTGAACAAAAATACTATTTAGTTCTGATGGCTACTACTGGATCCATTTTCGCGGCTATAGACGCTGGAATAATTCCTGCCAATACCCCTAGAACTATACAAATACTTAGTCCTAAAATCACAATATTGGGTGCAATATAAATAGGGAAAGGAAGAACAGAGCTCAATACCAACGATAAGAGCCAAACCAATGTTAGCCCAACCAATCCACCAATAATACATAAGAATGCACTTTCTAAAAGGAACTCAGTTAGTATGGTGCTTTTTTTAGCACCAATTGCTTTTTTAAGACCAATTTGGCTGGTTCTTTCTCTTACTGTTACAAACATAATATTAGCAACACCAAAAGCACCTACGATTAAACTGAGTCCAGCAATTGCCCAGCCACCTGCAGTTACCTGGCCAAAGAATCCATTTACTTGTTCACTAAACATTGCCACATCATTACAAGTAAAATTATCTTCCTGAGTAGGACTCAATTTTCTTAACTGACGCATTACCCCATTTAATTCATCTTGCAAAGCAGAAGAAGCAATCTTAGGTTTACCTTGAACAATAATGTTTGGGTTGCTTGTTTCTGGGCTATAAACACTCGCAAAATATCGATAAGGAACAATCATGCAATCATCGTAATTAAAGCCCCCTATTAAACTTTGTCCTTGTTTTTTTATTACCCCAACTATATAAACTTTTCTTCCTCCATAAGAAATTTCCTTACCTACGGCTTTCTCTGCTTTACCATATAATTCTTCTGCAACTTTAAAACCAACAATACCAACTGCAGCTCCACGTAAAAAGTCTGATTCAATTAAATAACGGCCTTGTTCAATGTCTATCGTTTGAATACTATTGAATTCAGGGGTAACCCCATATAAGCTAGTATTGCTTAATATATTATCTTCATAACTAAAGTTGACATTTCTACTTACAAAAAATGCTGCAAAAGAAGCCAGTTCACTTTTCTGTTTTATCACATCAAGCTCTTCAATTTTTACATTAGGCCTCTTCATGTATTTCCACCAAGGATAATCTGGTCCTCCACCATAATTCCATTTATCAATATAAATAGTATTACTTCCTAAAGTTTTAATATCATTTTGAACTTTTCTTTCTAAACTATCCACTGTAGCCAATACCCCAATGATGCAAAAAATGCCAATGGTTATGCCAAACAAAGACAAGAAAGTTCTTAGCTTATTTACTTTCAGCTCCTGTAAAGCCATACGGAAACTGTTCCATAAAATACTTAGTAATTTAACCATACTCAAATGTACGGTATATCAATGCTCCTTTACAGCTGTTTTTATGTAAACGGTTGAAAGCAATGTTCAAGCAGTCTGCAAAAATGACCACATCAAATTCAACAGCTGAATAAATGACGATTTTATTACAACCAAACTCTTACGGTATTGTATATATAAATGAGTTAAATTTGCGGAGATTTAACCAAATATAATCTTGCTATATGACCTGGAAACAAGTCTTTACATCGTCTGTCGGAAAAAAACTGGTTATGGGATTAACCGGTATATCATTGGTATTGTTTTTAATTGTACATGCTGGAATTAATGCCTGCATTTTTGCAGATTTAGTTGACGCTGATGAAAATGGTGCAATGTTTAACAAAGCCGCCCATTTTATGGGGTCCACCGTTTTAATACGGATAATGGAGATTGGGTTATTCGCAGGTATCCTATTACATATTTTTCAAGGTTACTTATTAACAGTAGAAAACAAGCAAAAAAGAGCTGTAGGATATGCAGTTACTTATAAAGATGGTAGCAAGTGGTATAGCAGAAGTATGGGACTTTTGGGCACATTGATCTTGCTATTTTTAATCTTACACCTTTACCATTTTTGGGTTTCCGCTCGTTTCACTCATGAAGGATTAGAGCCGGTAACTTATAATGGTATTGAAATGCATAACATGTTTGCTTTAATGAAGGCAACTTTTAGTGAATGGTGGATTGTAGCTGTCTACAGCGCTGGCTGTATTTCTTTGGCATATCACCTAGCTCATGGATTCCAAAGTGCATTTAGAACATTAGGAGTTTACAATAACAGATACACCCTAATGCTTACAAGCATTGGATACGCCTATTCTATCATTATTGCTTTGG
>JBKBWE010000161.1:0-6579 GCA_046289145.1 Sediminibacterium sp. | reverse complement strand
GGTATTATACCTATTCCAATCGTAGAGGGTGTACCTGATTTTTTGTTGAACAGTTGGTGTGATAGCAAGAATGGCGATGAATGCAATTATTGCTATCAATATATTGCGAGTGCGATGCCTATTTGTTACAGGTTTTGATTTCAAATAATATATTCCGTAACCCGCAACGATGATAGCCGCAATGACCCAACCTGTTCTAACAGATAGAAAAAGAATCGCACCCAATAAAATAGTAAATGATATTTTTTTATAACGCGCATTACTAACAGGCAATAAGGTAAACAACATGGCGCTGCATAAAAAAATACTGAAACGTACATGATCGGTATCCATGAATACAGGCAATGTTCTGCCTTGTCCATATAGCTCAAATGCTTCACTAGCATGCAATACAAACCATCCCAACGGGTAGAATAAAGCAATGAATGCAGCATGTATCCAAGGTTGCGAAATAGTTTTTGTAAAAGCAACCTTTTCCCCTGCAATAGCAGTAATGCCTGCAATTGGATAAACCAGTAGGGCAAGTAAAAAAGATAAATTGGCTTCCGTTAAACCAGCTTGATAAATTCCGGTGAATGCCAATAGTAAGGGGGACATACACCAAAAAAACAGCGGCGAAAAAAGATCAGCGTTATTTTGTTTTAGATAGTAAATAGCATATGCGGCCATTAACCCCATACTGATAGACAAGATGGCCCTGCTCCATAATAGCCCACACAGCATAATAATGGCCAGTGCTAATAAAATATTTGTTGCTCTTTTTGGCATACAGTTGGCATAAATTTACATTTACAGCAGTTATATGTGGAAACAAATATTAGCAGGCATACAAATAGGCAATCATCAATCCATTGCAAGGGCGATCTCATTGGTAGAAAATGAAGTGGAGGGGTATGAAAGCTTTTTACAAAGTTTGCCAATTGGTAAAACACCTATAACTGGAATCACCGGACCTCCAGGTGCAGGGAAAAGTACTTTAACCGATGCATTGATTGGGCATTGGACTGCAAAAGGAAAAAAAGTAGCCATACTCTGTATTGACCCTTCTTCACCATTTAATATGGGGGCATTATTAGGCGATAGAATAAGAATGAGTGATTGGTACAATCATCCAGGCGTGTATATCCGTTCATTGGCCACCCGCGGATCTTTGGGAGGTTTGCATCCTTATATTATCGAAATCACGGCAATTTTACAAACAGCGGGTTTTGATGAAATTATTGTTGAAACGGTTGGAGTAGGCCAGAGTGAAATTGAAATTGCTGGTTTGGCCGATATCACTGTTGTTGTTGTAGTACCCGAAGCTGGTGATGAAGTGCAAACCATGAAAGCAGGCTTAATGGAAATTGCAGATGTATTTGTGGTGAATAAAAGTGATCGACCCGATGCAGATAGTTTTGTAAAAAACCTGCGCTTGATGATGGCGCCAGCCTTTAATTCCGATAAAAAAATTGAAGTGATTAAAACCGTGGCTTCACAAAAAGAAGGAATAGTGGAATTAGCCAACGCCATTGAAGCGCACCAACAACATATATTGATTAACAATCGAAAAATTTGGTTACTAACCGAACGAGTATATCAATTGATTGCAAAAGAAAAGATGAAACAGATTAATAAGAAAAATATTTACACAGAACTGATGATTAAAGTTCGTGGAAATGAGTTTAATCTGTTTCACTATGTAAATAATTTTTTAAGAACGAATCAATATTGAATGTCACTCTAAATATGACTCATCCTAAGACCTACCCACTTGTGTCAGTAATTTTAGCTACTTATAACGGCGAATTGTATATCCGTGAACAAGTTGACAGTATTCTTCGGCAAACTTATAAGAATATTGAAATAATTTTTGTAGATGATTGCTCAAGTGATAAAACGGTATCAATTTTAGACTCAATATGTCATAATTACTCCCATTGTTCATTAATTATAAATACTGAAAATATGGGGTATATCAGGAATTTTGAAAAAGGCATGATGATGGCAAAAGGTGAGTTTATTGCCCCTGCTGATCAAGACGATATATGGTTGCCAGAAAAAATTGAAAAATTAATAGAAGCTACTAATAATGAAACAAATATAACTTATTGCGATTCTTTACTCATTGATTATAAAGGCGAAAGTCTGAGTAAAAGGCTCTCTGAAATAAAGCAACTTATCAATTTTAATAATTGTATTATGTTCGCTATTGGCAATTCAGCAGCTGGCCATGCAATGATTATAAGGCGAAAAGTTGTTTTTGATGCTATGCCATTTCCAACAATGATACCACACGATCATTGGCTTGGCTTTATTGCTAGTTTAACTGGCGAAGTCAAATTTATAAATGAGGTAATGGTTCATTATCGACAGCATAGCTCTAGTGTTTTTGGTGCAGTTAAATCAATTGATTCAAACGGGAAAAAAATCGGTGTCATTAAAAAAAGAATTACTAAAGAGGAAAAATTTTTACAAATACGAAAACGGGTGAAGCTTATGTTAGATAAGTGCCCTGAAGAACTTACTGTTGAATATCGGTTTTATGAGCGACTATTAGCATCTTATGTTGATTTTTCAATTATAAATAATTTTAGAAGAAGTATTCTTTTTTTTCAATACAACAGATTAATACTATCTTTTAAAAAAAGAAACTTGATTAGACGTTGGTTGTTCTGTATTAAAATGTTTGTGACCTTACAATAAATATTCATGGGCGTAAACTATATAATTGATTGTGAACGAATGAGATATCCAAATTCCGGGTTATTTAAATTTTGTGAATATTTAGGGTTGTCTTTACTTGAAGAGAAGGAATTGAATGAAGAGATTCATTTTTACACACCCTTGCAAAAGTTAGATTTTTTTGGTACTAATGCACATTATTTAAAGCAGTCTTATTTGCATAAAATTCTTTTTCCAAGACTTCCATCTAATAGTATTTGGCATTCAACATATCAGGATACAGAATACTTCCCACATGATAATAAAATCCCTATTATCATGACAGTGCATGATATCAATTTTATGCACTCCAATGAAAAGTCTAGCTTTAAAAAAAAATATCTTTTAAAGCGGCTACAAAGAAAAATTGACCGGGCTAATCATGTAGTTTTTATATCTGATTTTGTAAAAAATGATCTCAGTAAATACATAAATATTCAAGCAAAAAATACATCTATCATTTATAATGGCTGTAATGTTAATCCGGAAATACTTTCTACTGCACCTTTGCTGAAGCCAGCGAAAGAATTTTTATTTACTATAAGTTTAATTAGTCCTAAAAAAAATATTCATGTATTGCCTGCACTCTTGTCTAAAAACAATTACATTCTGGTTATTGCAGGAAATAATAATGACAAAGCCTACGTTGAAGTAATTTTACGTGAGGCTAGAAAATTTAAAGTAGAAGACCGTATCATTTTCACTGGCCCAATTTCAGAAAATGATAAATATTGGTATTATAAAAATTGTAAGGCTTTCCTATTTCCCTCTTTAGCAGAGGGTTTTGGTATGCCGGTAGTAGAAGCTATGGCATTTGGCAAACCAGTGTTCCTGTCTTCCAAAACTAGTTTGCCTGAAATAGGCGCAGATGTTGCTTTTTATTTTTCCTCTTTTGAATCCACTGAAATGCAAAAAGTATTTGAATCTTGTATGGATTACTATAATAAACATCAATTAGTTGATGCAATCAAAGCTAATGCGAATCGATTTAATTGGGCCAAAACCGCAAAGGCTTACTTAAATATTTACCGAAGTTTATATTAATTATTTGTAGGCATACCCCCAAAGCCCAGAAGGCATTGTAGCATTTTGAAACGATTGATAATTTAAGTTATAACTTGAATACTGATGATCATTTTTGATTAGTTGTTTGTGAAAACAGAACATGAAAAATTTAACTATTAATCTTATTAATCCTTTGCTTCCCGCATTTTTTGCCCAAAGACTCATCATAATTATTAGACTATAGTTAAACCCCCCTCTGGGATATATTTCGTTTTTTGTGAACCCACATTTTTCAAAATGCTTGGAAAGTGTAAAAGGAGTAAACCTGTGGTGATCATGCGGAATTTCATGTAGGGTATAGATAAACGGAACTGAAAAAAATATACCTCCTCCTGGTTTAAGAACTCTTTTCATTTCTTGGAGAATATGTTCCGTGTCAAAATAGTGTTCTAGAAATTCGGTGGCGATGATCCAATCTTGACTATTATCAGGTAAGGGAATGGTAATACCATCCCAAAATAAGTCTGGTTTTACTTTGTTGTGGTATTCTGAATATTCAAGGTCTATTCCGATATAATTGCTAATCGTATTAGCATTTAACAAGTATTTTTTATAAGGCATAACACCACAACCAATATCTAATACATTTCCATTGATTTTGCTTTTAAGATTGGATACTGCTTCAATTAATGATTTCTGAATTAAATAGTAACCATATCCTAATTTCAATGTTGGTTTTATATATATTTTTTCTATTTGTTCCTCTGTCATTTTGAAGTTTTAATCTGATTTGTCGGCTTGTATAACTCAAATTTTTTCTTTGCTCTTAGTGAAGGTTTTTTTGCGAATCCTAATAGATAAAATAAATAGATGAAAGGGACCAGTGGGAATCTCAAAATATCTATCTCAAACCTTTCTCTGACATAATTTAGTTTTACTAATTTTTCTAGGAATAAATCACTGTGTTTTTTGGCAATATATCTATGATTCACTACACTCTTATCTTCATTATAAGAGCTTATGACAGAGTTCTCAAGAACCCTATAGTAAAATAAATGTTCATTAATAAATTTGAATTTAAATCCATTAGAAACAGCGTTAATCCAAAATTCCCAGTCCTCAAAACCGTGGTAAGGAATCTTCTCGTCATATCCATTATTCTTTTCCCAGACAGTCTTCCTATATATAGCACATGCATCTGCAAAATTTCCAGTGACAAATGATAATTCATCAAACGGCTTTACTTTAAACTTTCTCTTTACTTTTTGTTGTTCATTCCAAAATATAGGTTTTCCGTATACGATATCATATTCATTCGTTTCTAGAATTGGTATAGATCTATTTATATAATCTATTTTTATTTTATTGTCGGCATCAATTGGCAGAATATATTTTCCTTTGGCCATTGCAATTCCTGTGTTTCTTGCTTTAGCGGGCCCCCCATTTTCTTGTTTTATAACTGTAAATCCTTTATTGTCTAAAATCTCTAACTCTTGAATTGTATTTAAATCAGTAGAACCATCATCAACAATTATTATCTCAATTGAGTAGTTGCTTTGATTAAGTAAAATGCTGTCAATTGCTTCATTAATGTATTTACCATGATTGAAACAGGGGATAACTATAGAAATTAATGGTATGCACTCTTGCATCTATTTTTGTTTAAAGGTCGTTTAATTCTCTCCTAAAAATTACTTGTTTTTGAATTAACAATATGAAAATCTTTATTAATAAAATGCTCTCTGAAAGTTTATTAAATTCATATCTAAAACCAATCTAATGAAAAAACCATTATTTAGTACCTTTTTTTTGAGTGTTTTGTCGATTCTTTTTTTTAGTTCATGCCATAAACAGGATCGACTGGAATTTAATAGTATAGACATTAATAAGATAAAAGCTATGGGTTTTAATACCAGTAGTATAATAAGATTTAAGGAATATTATATTGTTGAAAATGATATATTAATTGATGGGAACAATTTAAATGGCTTAGGTATGTCTAAAGTCTCGCAAACTTCTAATTCAACATTAAGACCAAATCAAGCTATAACTAATCAACCTATTGTTAATAAATTGAGTATATCAATAAGTATAGATGCCTCAGTTAGCTCAGATTGGGTTACGGCAATTACAAATGCAATCCAATTATGGAACTCAATACCTAATTTTAAATTAAATTTCTATTTATCCTCAAATAGTAATTCGGATATTCAAATAAGTTATTCTAGTATTCCTGGGGATGAAATTGCAGCAGGTTTATTCTCAAATTCGGGGAATGTTGGTAATGCAATATTTATTGATCCCTCAAAATCAACTATAGATGCTGGTCATAGACAATTGATTATTACACATGAACTGGGTCATACCATTGGTTTTAGGCATACTGATTTGGTTTCAGAAGGAGGCCAATATTTACAGATTGCTGGGACTTACCCTTCAAACAATACTTGGCCTAATCCTGATCCTATATCTATAATGAATAGAATGTCAAATCAAACTAATTTTCTTGGAAGAAATTTTTCGAGATTCGATAAAATTGCTATACGAAATACATATCCTCTAGATGAATTCCAATTAGCTTTTTATAGATATAATAATGTTGGCAAGCACCTTTATTCAACAAATTGGAATGAGCTTACTACAGGTAATTTTGGGTGGTCGTATGAATGGGCTGAAGGGTATGTGTTTTCGATTGCAAGACCAGGGATGTCTAATATTTACAGATATTGGTTGCCATCTCAAAATGACTATTTCTATACTACTAATTATAATGAATTAGGCAACGGTAAATGGGGATATCAATATCAAGGAATTATTGGTTTTGCACCTACAACTCAAATATCTGGCTCAGTTCCATTATATCAATTTTAT
>JBKBWE010000160.1:0-6602 GCA_046289145.1 Sediminibacterium sp. | reverse complement strand
TTTTTAGTGATATTGGTCCAGATGCAAGATGGGTTGGTAATGAAAGTGGATATGCAGGTAAAACAAATTGGAATTTATTAGATACAGTTGGTTACAAAAGAGGACTAGGTGCACCTAGCCAAGACAGTTTAGGTACAGGGAATTATAAAGGGGCAAATTATATACCTGCGGAAGTAGACGTGAGTATACGGCCAGGTTGGTTTCATAGAAATGGGGAGAACGAAAAAGTAAAAACGGCCGACCAATTATTTAAAATTTATCTTGAATCAATTGGGAGAGGCGCCAATTTATTATTGAATGTTCCTCCAGACGCTAGAGGTTTAATACATGAGAATGATATTCATGCATTAAAAGGTTTGAAATCTAAAATTGACCAAATTGAAAAACTAGATCTATTCAAAAATGCTGCATTAAACGAAGCGGGGCCAGACAAGAATAATCCCAAAAAGAATAGTACTTGGTATTATATGTTAAAGTCCCCAGCTACCATTAGAGGAATCATTTTGGAGGAAGATTTAAAATATGGACAAAAAATAGCATCAGCTAATATTAGCTTGTCTTTAAATGGAGAGCAAGTATTTCAAGAAACTATTACCACAATTGGTAATAAAAGAATTATTTTATTGCCCAATACTGTTCAAGCAACAGAATTATCTATTGTAATTAATGAAGCTAAAGGATTGCCCGTACTAAAAAGAGCTAGGGCATTTTAATTAAGAAAATAGTTTGTGCTCGTAAGCCCATTTAACTAGGGAGAGTAAATTATTGGTTCCGGTTTTACGAAATATATTTTTTCGGTGTGTTTCAACAGTCCTGACAGCTATATTTAGTGCGTCTGCAATTTGTTTATTGGAGAAATCTTTTTCCATTAAGTTAATAACTTCAATTTCACGTTGGGTTAAATGGGCAGATTCAATAATTTCTTTTTTAGACGAATGGATTTCTAAGGCATCTAGAATAGAGTCTGGGAAATATTGTCCCCCACTAGCAATTTTTTTAATCGCAATAACCAATTCATTGGCATTAGATTGTTTTAGTAAATATCCACTGATAGATGCTTTATTAATTAGTTGATCAATGATGGTACCTTCCTCATTCATGCTCAATGCAATAATTTTTGTGGTGGGGTACATGATGCTAACCAGTTCAGCCAATTCCAGACCGCTCATTTCTGGCATCATTACATCGGTTAACAATACATCAATTTTATTTTCTGCTAAGTTGTCTAACATATCTTTGCCATTATTGGCTGTGCATACTATTGAAATATCTTGTTGATTATTGAGTAAAGCGGAGAGCCCGTCAATAACAATTTGGTGGTCATCAACAATGCCTATATTTATCATTATAAATTTTGGGGAAATTGATTAGTTAATGGAATAAAGATAGCAACTAATGTCCCATTTTTTTCACTTGTGTTCCATTCTACTGTACCTTCTAAGTATTGAATTCGAGATTTAATATTCGACAATCCAATACCATTATTTTGATTTACATTATTTAAGTTAAACCCTATACCATTATCTTCTATCATCACATCAATACCATCTAACGACTTAATTATTGAAATGTCTAATTTACTTGCCTTTGCATGTTTTATTACATTATTAACACTTTCTTGAATAACTCTATATAAAACCGTTTCAATATGAGATGGTAAATTATCTGAAAGCCCCTCAGTAGTTAAATTGATTTTTATATTTCGTTGGTTTATTTGTCCAATAAACTCTTGAACTGCATTAACCAAACCTTTTAGTAACAGAGCGTTTGGCATCATATTATGGCTTACTTGTCTAACTTCATTGCAACTTTCATTTACTAGCGTCAATGATTTATCTAATAAATCAGCTTCAGCTGAGTTTAATTCGGATATTTGATTTTTTAGCGCCTGTAAATTCATCCATGCTGCAGACATCAATTGGCCAACCCCATCATGTAAGTCGCTGGCAATACGTTTTCGCTCCTTCTCCTCTGAATTAATTACTGCAATTGCAGCATTTTTTTGTTGTTCAAATAGTTTTTGCTGGTAAGCTTTTTCTTGAATGGACTTGTTTCTTCTATAAACAAAATATATTATAAGGGACAAAAAACCTACGCTAATCAATACTATGACAATTTGGTTGTTTTTTCTACTAACTTCCAATTCTTTAATTCTATTTTGTTCAGCAAGTCTTACAATTTTTGCTTCTTTAAAACTAGAATCTAGTTTGGCTTGTAATAACCATTGGTTTTGCTCAGTCAATAATAAACTGTCGGAAATGATTTGCAAATTGGCATCTGCTAATTTTAATTTTTGCTCTGCTATTTTAAATAGACTTTGATTGATGGCCAATTGCTGGTTGGCTATTTCTAAGGATTTAATTGAATCAGATTTGTTTAAAAGTGATATGGCATATTCTTTTTTCTGCGTTTCATATTTGGTTTGTAATTCATTTACTTCTTTTATTACTTTATCACCCATGAATTTTTCGTTGATTCGCATGTACTTTGTTCTATATATTAATGCGCTTTGGTAATTACCCATTGCAGAATCAAGAGAAGATCGGTGATTGTAAATTTCTCCAAAACTATAATCGTCCGCCTTATTGTCTATAGCGGTTTGCTCCGCTTTTTCAAACCATATCAGTGCTTCTTTATATTGCTTTAACCCAGACAATGAAAATCCGATATTCTGCTCAATAAGTGCAACACCAGCTTTAGATTGGTTGATATTGGCCAATTCTAATCCCTTTTTTAATAGAGGAATAGCTGCTTCATAATTCTGCTGTCTAATGTTCATGGCACCCATATTATTGTATACCACTTGCATTCCTCTTTTAAAATCTACTTTATTAAAATAAACCAAGCTTTTGTTGAGTTCTTCAATTGCTTTTGGATAATCATTTAAGTCTACATACACATTCGCAATATTGACATGTGCTATTCCTAAATTTCTCCAATCTTGCGACAGGTAATTTGATTTAATGGATTTATTAAAATATTCAATTGCCTTGGGAAAATTTTTTGTTTGATAAAATAATCTTCCAATATTGTTTTGAGTTGCACCAATAGTTTTAGTGTCGTTTAATAGTTCTTGTATTTCTAAAGACTTAATTAGATAAATCAACGCAAGTTTAGGTTCTGTCTTTTCAGTAAACATTGCTCCAGCATTATGGTACAATACACTTAATGCTTTTTGATCATTTATTTTCTTATAGATTGATTCTGCTTTATCAAAATAAGTAGCAGACTCTTCAAAATTTCCAGATAAGGATAATGCTTGTCCCAACATGGTAAAATTAGCAGCCATTTCTTTTGATCTTTTGATTTGTTGCCAAATCAGGGCTTCTTGATTTAAAAAGGGGATGGCTTTTTGTGGAACCCTTTTGATAATGTAATAATTGGCTTTTGCCCTTAGTGATGCTGCAATCCCTGGTTTAAACATTAGGGAATTGGAATAGTTGGTAACTATGTTGGCGTACTTAAAAGTATTGGCAGAGTCAATAAATGAATAATAGAATGCTAATTGTGCAAGGTTATTTAATTGGCTAGTGTCTTTAATAACCGTAGGCGTAATTTTTTTTAGACTATCAATTTCTTTTTGATATTGTGCCAAACTGCTTTTAACGCATAAAAAAATTGAAATGAAAAATAAGGCAAATGTCCTTATGGGAATTGGTTTCATATTCTAAAAGTAACACCCTCAATGGCTAATTGGGTTTTAGGAAATACTTCTAAAGCTTCTTTTAAGTAGTCATGTAGTTCTTCAAATTTGCTACTAAAATGGCCAAGCAATAAGCCTCCGGCATTGGCATTCATTGCAATTGTTGCAGCTTGAGATGTTGTTGAATGAAACCTTGCAGCAGCTCTTTCTTCCATGCCGTTTAAATAAGTAGCTTCGTGATAAATCATTGTCACATCTTTTGCAATTTCAATTAGTCTTTCATCATAAATAGTGTCGGCACAATAAGCATAACTTTTTGCAGGAGAATTGGGTAAGGTAACTTGCTCGTTATAAACTACGGAGCCATCTTTTGTGGTATAATCATACCCCATTTTTAAGGAGGGGTAAAAAGCAGCTGGAATATCAAAGTTTATTGCCTTTTCTTTATCTAATTTTCTTGGGTGCTTTTTTTCTTTTATTAAAAAACCCCAACAAGGAATACGGTGTTGAGTATGGAAAGCCTCTACCGAAAATTTTGGGGTATCTAAAATAACTTCCTCATCATTTAATGGATGGAAAACCAATTCATAAGGTAGGGTAGTAGAAGCAACTTTTAATTGCAGCGATATAATTTCTTCTAACCCTGGGGGAGCAAATAAATGGAGCGGCTGCTCTCGGTTTAACAAAGCCATACTACTTATTAAACCTATTAGCCCAAAATAATGGTCACCGTGTAAGTGTGAAATGAAAATATGGTTTAATTTCCCCCGCCGTATTTTATACCTTGAGAGCTGCATTTGAGTACCTTCTCCACAATCAATTAATAAGAGTTGGTCGTTAATGGTAACTATCTGTGCACTAGGATGCCTGTCATAGGCTGGTAATGCTGAATTGTTTCCTAAAATAGTTACAGCAAACATAAGGACTTAATAATGATTAATTTATAATAGATGAAGATAAGACAAATTAATATTTTTTATGCTGCATAACTATCCTATTTTATATCATTTATCATAGTAGATGAGAGATTTAGCCCTATTTATTTAGGGTAAACTAAAAAAAAGTATATAATTTGTATTTTTTAAGGAAAAATGGTACTTTTGCACCGAAAAAAAAGAAAGAGTCTAATTCCGGAGTCTATTTAAAAACTTAGAGATGCCTTATTTAACTACAGAAAGAAAAGCCAGCATTTTTGCTGAATTTGGTGGAAAAGCAAGCAACACAGGTTCAATTGAAGCGCAAGTTGCTATTTTAACTGAACGTATTGCCCATATTTCAAAGCACTTACAAGCAAACAAACACGATCATTCAACTCAACGTGGTTTAATGATGATGGTTGGTCAGCGTAAGCGTTTATTGGCTTACATGCAAAAGCATAACTTAAGCGGATACCGTGCTCTAATTGAGAAATTAGGTCTGAGAAAATAATTCTTCAGTCATGTTATAAAACCATTCCCAACTCACATTTTATTGTAGTTGGGAATAGTTGTTTTATCCTGTATCTTACAATCAGCCATTCAAACCATTGTTTGAAGCTCAAATAGCTTCTAATCAATTCATACAAAAGATTATGTTATCACAACCAATAAGTGTTCAATTTAACCTAGACGAAAAACGTCAGGTAACTCTTGGGACAGGTAAATTGGCTCGTCAAGCAGACGGAGCAGTTACTGTTCAACAAGGAAACTGTATTATTATGGCTACAGTTGTAGCTAATAAAGATCCAAAAGATGGGCAGGATTTCTTCCCTTTAAGCGTAGACTATCAAGAAAAATTTGCATCCGCAGGTCGTGTTCCAGGATCTTTTTTCAAAAGAGAAGCTCGTTTAAATGACTATGAAATATTAACCAGCCGATTAATTGATCGTGCCTTAAGACCATTATTCCCAGAAGATTATTTATGTGATGTTCAGGTATTGGTGAGTCTTATTTCAAGTGATGCGGATATTTTACCAGATTCATTGGCTTGCTTAGCAGCATCGGCAGCATTGGCTGTTTCAGATATTCCAATTAAAGAAATTATTTCTGAAGTTAGAATAGCTAGAGTGCATGGACAATTCATTATCAACCCTACAAGATCTGAATTAGCTAATTCTGACCTTGAATTTTTGATTGCAGCTACTGAGAAGAATTTGATGATGGTAGAAGGGGAAGCAAAAGAGTGTGCTGAAGCTGATTTAGTTAAGGCACTTGAAATTGCACACGATGCTATTCGTATTCAAATTAAGGCACAAGCGGAATTAAGAGCAAAAGCAGGAGTTACTACAAAGCGTGACTATAAGAAGCCTGAGCAAGATGAACAAATCAAGGAATTGGTATACAGCTTTGCGAAAGACCGTGTTTACGAAATTTCAAGAAAAGGGTCTGCAAAGCATGAGCGTTCTGATGCTTACAGTGCTTTGAAAGATGAAATTATGGCTAGTTTACCTGCAGATGTTACAGATTTACAGAAAAAGTTAGCAAAAAAATATTACGAAGACCTTAAATGGGAAGTCGTAAGAAATATGATTTTAGAAGATCGCATTCGTTTAGACGGACGTAAATTAGATGAAGTAAGACCATTGGCTATGGAAGTAGAACCACTTCCAACTCCACACGGTTCTGCTTTATTTACTAGAGGTGAAACTCAATCCCTTACAACGGTTACTTTCGGAACTAAATTAGATGAGTTATTAGCTGAAACCGCAGCAAAATCAGAATACTCAAAATTCTTCTTGCATTATAATTTTCCACCATTCTCTACAGGTGAAGTTAAAATGATGCGTGGTGTTGGTAGAAGAGAAGTTGGTCATGGTAACTTGGCTCAACGTTCATTAAAACAAATGATGCCATCTTCAACTGAGTTTGCATATACAGTTAGAATTGTAAGTGATATTTTGGAAAGCAATGGTTCCTCTTCAATGGCAACTGTTTGTGCCGGATCATTGGCTTTAATGGATGCTGGTGTACCTGTTCCAAAG
>JBKBWE010000159.1:0-6633 GCA_046289145.1 Sediminibacterium sp. | reverse complement strand
GTAGAAGCCGGATTTAAAGGTTCTTTTATTAAAAACAGTTTTCGTTCGCTTGCTGCATTTAACCCGTGGATAGGATTACCCAATCAACTCAGAAATACCCGGTTAATTGAACAATATATAGGGTTTAATGGAAGCACGAATAGCCATTTCTCATTTAATGCACAATTGGCATTAATGCAAATGAAAGATCAACCCCTTTTTTTAAACCAATTAGGAGATGGGAAAGCATTTGATATTTTATATACCAATATGAATGCCTTGAAACTAAGTGGTGAAATCAATTATACTTTTCAAGAAAAGCTTTCATTATTAGCCAGTGCCAGTTATAGTAATTTTAGTAAGCTAGATGCTGCAACAGATGCGTTTGGCTTAATTCCGTTGGAAACTACAGCAGGACTAATCTGGAAACCAATAGGAGACTTACAAATTAAAGCAGACCTTTTTTATCGTTCAGGTTCTTTGTATAGAGATAATTTTTCGTTTGCTGCCAGAAGACTTTCACCTGCCATGGATATGAATTTGGGTGTTGAGTTTGGCCTTATGCCAAAATTAAATCTATGGCTTCAAATGAATAATCTTTTCAATAATACTTACCAACGTTGGAATCAATACCCTGTTTTTGGTTTTAATGTTATGGGAGGAGTTGTATATTCGTTCCAATAAACGCCAATTGCATGTATCAATACCTTCATAAATACCTTGTGCTCAATCATAAATTGAGTATACCAGACGTGGGTAATTTTGTGATTGAACCTAATTCGGCTAAATTAGATAATGCCAATGGATTCCTTTTTGCACCTGCTCCAGCCATTCGTTTTAAACAAGAACAAACACCACCTTCCGATAAATTTTTATTTGATTTTATCTCTGAAGAGCTGGGGGTAGATCAGATGACGGCTATTAAACAGTTTCATGATTATGTATATAAAATCAAGACTTCTTTAACCACGCCACAAGGTGCAGTTATACCTGGCATTGGTGCTATGAGAAAAGAAGAAAATGGATACATTTTATTTACTCCGGAGAAAAATTTATTGGATTTACTTCCGCAGGTAAAAGTGGGGGAAACTATTGAATTTGCTAAAAAAGAAGCAGTAAAAATCAACCACGACGAAGAACGTAATCTTACAGAGCAAGAAGAAGAAGATATTAGAGAATTGTTGGGTCAAGATAGTCAAATCAAAACCAGTGATAACTGGTGGGTGTATGCCGTTATACTATTAATGATTGGTATAGGCGCATTGCTTTTCTATTATGTATAAAGTTTTTGCTTAATTATGTTTACACCGATTCACTATTACCAATGCCCAGCTTGTAATTCCGATAAAGTTGAATACGCTTTAACTGCCAAAGACCATACAGTTAGCAAAGACAATTTCGATATTTGGCATTGCAATCAATGCAGTATAAGATTCACCCAAGATGTTCCTTGCATTGATCAAATTGGCCCTTACTATCAATCTGCCAATTATATTTCTCACTCAAATACTAAGAAAGGATTTATTAATCAACTCTATCATTTAGTTAGAAATTATACACTTGGTTCAAAAGCTAGGTTAATCAATAAACACAGCGGGAAATCGACCGGCCGATTATTAGATATTGGTGCTGGTGTTGGAGCATTTGCAGCAACCATGAAATTGAAAGGATGGCATACAACTGCATTAGAGCCCGATGCAAGTGCAAGGGCGGAAGCAAAAAAGGAATATGGTATTGATTTGTTGATGCCTGATAAATTGTATTCATTTGAGCCACATAGTTTTGACGTAATTACCCTATGGCATGTATTAGAGCATGTACACGATTTGCAAGGGTATTGGAAAATATTCAATCATATTTTACCAGTGGGAGGTAAGCTGTTGATTGCAGTCCCCAATTATACTTCAGGAGATGCGGAACATTACGGATCTATTTGGGCAGCTTATGATGTGCCTAGGCACTTGTATCATTTTTCTCCTGCTTCAATGGCTCATTTGGCAAGTATGCATGGATTCACGGTTGTTGCTACTCAACCAATGTGGTTTGATTCTTTTTATGTTTCCATGTTGAGTGAGCAATACCAGCACGGTGCAACCCGTTATTTATCTGCATTCTGGCAAGGATTGAAATCTAATTTGGCTGCTATAAGCAATCCCAATAAATGCAGTTCTGTTATTTATATTCTACAAAAAAATTAATTCAGTTTCAGTTCGTATAGTGCTGGCCAACGTTTTCCTGTAACGAAAATAGTGCCTGTGGTTAGGTTATAGGCAATTCCATTTAATACATCGGTATTAGCTACAATAGGTTGATTGCTCTGTTGCAATAGACCTGTCAAATTTAATTTACCAACTACTTGGCCAGATGCGGGATCAATTTTTAAAATATAATCGGTTAAATATTTATTGGCATAAATAAATCCATTAATCCATTCTAATTCATTGATGCTATCTACATACCCATTGTTATCTGAAACACCTAGTGTTTTGGTGATTTTAAATGTAGATGGGTCTACCCAATAAATATTACTACCACCACTTGAAACGATTAAAGCAGTTCCATCTGTGGTAATACCCCAACCTTCATATGGCCAATCCAATACTTTTTCTTGTTTCATGGTTTTTAGATTGTAAACATATACTTTATGCTCTTGCCAGGTTAGTTGATAAATCTTATTATTCAATATGGTTATACCTTCTCCAAATTCATTGTCGGGCAATTTAATTGACTTAATTGCTTTCCCAGTTTTATAATCGGTTTGCAATAATTTACTCTCCATATACCATCCCGTTCCTTCCCACAATTTCCCATCATGCCAAATTAATCCTTGCGTGAAGGAAGATGTATCATGGGGAAAAATATTGAGTACCTGAAAAGGGATATTAGTGGGCTCTTGAATTGCCTGCACTTTATTTTGTTCAATATTGTCAGACTCCGCATTAGAGTTACATCCAATGAATGTAAAGGATACCACCAAAAAATAAAATAGCTTTCTCATGGTTGAAATTGACCTTAAAGTTAATCATTCGCTTGAACCATTGCAGCAACTTTTTCTGCAACAATCGGAGTAAGTGCAACGCCCATTCCATTACACGCAATGACTGCTAATACATTGGAGGCTGCCCAAGTGCAGAGGGGTTCTTTATTAGGCGTAAAGCCCATAATGCCACTCCAGTATAGTTCTATTTCAATAGGTTGTAAAGTGTCAATATAAGTGGCTAAAAATTGGGTTAAATGATTTCTGATTTTATCTGATCCAGCTAAATCAGTAGTTTGTTCTTCTGCAATAGCTAAATTTCGAGCACCACCAATTAATATTCGATTACCA
Source organism: Sediminibacterium sp. (assembly GCA_046289145.1). Lineage (GTDB taxonomy): Bacteria > Bacteroidota > Bacteroidia > Chitinophagales > Chitinophagaceae > Sediminibacterium. Next base: position 3,326 of record JBKBWE010000159.1, on the reverse strand, counting down.
ATATTTCTCCAATAATAAAATCCTTCATCAAAATGAAAAGTACCTTTTAAGCTTAATCCTTCAATAGGTTTGGTTAATAGTATTTGGCCCCTTGCCGGAAGAATATTCAATTCTGGCAAAAGGGTTTGGGTAAATCCATTCACGCAAACAATCAATTGTTTCGCTTTCATTGAAGGGCCGAACTGAGTAGTAATCTCCAATGATTCAGCGGCTTTAATCCACCCTTTTACTTCTACACCATTAATGATACGAACGCCCAATGCCAATACTTTGCTGGTGAGTTCATTTACTAATTTACCACTATGAATGCCCGCTTCAAATGAATTATATACTAAATGGTCAAATGATTTTATGCCATAACGATCCATTTGTTTGGTGGCATTGCAAAAGGTTTGGGGCTTGCCGGTAATAGGTGCTAATAATCCATTTAAATAATGAATATGCCCATCTAAATTAGGAGCCGTAAAATGATTATTTTGAATAGCTTCAAAGCCACCACAAGCATCGTATTGAATGGCTTCATCTGAAAAGTTTGCGCGAATTTTTTGTATCCCTTTAAACCTGCTCTCTACAATGGACAACATAGCTGCAGTACCCATGGTAGATTCATCACTAATTAATTCGGTTAGACTGCCAAAGCAGGCGAAACCGGCATTTCTGGTTGATGCGCCTAATGGAGTGGCATTTTTTTCTAGAATGGTAATGGATAGGGAAGGGGCTGCTTTTTTTAATTCATAAGCAGACCAAAGACCCATTAGGCCGGCACCGATGATTACTATATCTGCATCGGCATAATAGCTGTCTTTTTCCCAAAACGATAACATATTTATACGTTGAATCGGAAGTGCATGATGTCTCCATCTTTCACCAAGTATTCTTTTCCTTCTATGCGCAGTCTACCATTGTCTCTACAGGCTGCTTCACTGCCGTATTTAACAAAGTCTTCGTAGGCAATCACTTCCGCTTTAATAAATCCTTTTTCAAAATCGGTGTGGATCACACTCGCCGCTTGTGGTGCTTTCCAACCTTTATGTATAGTCCAAGCGCGAACTTCTTGCACCCCTGCAGTAAAATAAGTATCTAGGTTCAATAATTTGTAAGCAGATTGAATCAATCTATTTAATGCAGGCTCAGTCATTTTATATTCTTCCATGAACATTTGCTTATCTTCTGCATTGTCCATTTCTGCAATTTGTGCTTCAATATTATTGCACATGACAATTACTTGTGCACCTTCCGCTTCAACTGCTTTCTTCAGTTGTTCTGAAAAAGCATTACCCGTGTGCATAGATGCTTCATCTACATTGGCCACATATAAAACAGGCTTGTCTGTTAATAAAAATAAATCTGCTACTGCAGTTTTGTCTTCCTTGCTTAAACCCAAAGAGTGAATACTTTTGCCTGCCATTAAATGGTTCTGGCAACGTTGTAGAATTTCAAATTCAGCTTTGGCCTTGGTATCAGAACCCACACGAGCCATTTTCTCTACTCTTTGTAATTTCTTTTCTACACTCTCTAAATCTTTTAATTGTAATTCTGTTTCAATAATTTCTTTATCTGCAACAGGATTAATGGCACCTTCTTCACGCAAAACATTCTCATCTTCAAAACAACGAATCACATGAATTATTGCATCTACCTCTCTAATATTTCCCAAGAATTTATTTCCCAATCCTTCACCCTTACTAGCGCCTTTTACTAAGCCAGCAATATCTACTATTTCCATTTGGGTGGGAATCACTTTATTGGGTAGTACCAATTCGGCTAATTTGCTTAAACGCTCGTCTGGCACATCCACTAAACCTACATTGGGTTCAATGGTACAAAAACGATAATTACTTGCCTGTGCTTTTGCACTATTACTTACCGCATTAAAAAGCGTTGATTTACCTACATTTGGAAGACCTACTATACCTGCTTGTAAAGCCATTATATTAATTTTGAGGCGCAAAGGTAAGGAATAACCATCATTAGCATTATCTTAGACTTATGGCACTGAATTACGTTTGGATACTCTTTTTTGTGATTGGACTGGTGATTGCTTTAATTAAGCTAATCATCTTTCAAGACTATGAGATTTTCAAGAAAATGGTAGAAGGCATTTTTGATGCCAGCAAGTCTAGCGTTATGGATATTGCCTTGCCATTAACGGGTGTAATGGTGTTTTTTATGGGGTTGATGAATATTGGCGAAAAAGCAGGAGCCATTAATTTTTTGGCCAGACTCCTCAATCCATTTATGAAAAGATTGTTTCCTGGAGTCCCCGATAAACACCCAGCCATGGGTCAGATGGTCATGAATTTCAGTGCCAATATGTTGGGTTTAGATAATGCAGCAACTCCCTTTGGATTAAAAGCAATGGAGAGTTTGCAAACCTTGAATCCGCAAAAAGAAACAGCTAGTAATGCACAAATCATGTTCTTGGTGTTGCATACCAGTGGTCTTACTTTAATACCCTTATCTATTATTGCCTATCGAGCAGGGGCGGGAAGTGTTAACCCTACCAGTGTATTTGTTCCATTGATGTTGGCAACATCTGTTGCAACAGTGGCTAGTATTTTAATTACAGGAATTTACCAACGATTAAAATTTGATCGGGTATTGATAGCCTGGTTAGGAACCATTGTTACGGCTATCTTTTTATTTGCTTGGTTTATTCAGCAATTGCCTTCACAAAAAGATATTCCTGTACCTACTTTATTAACCAAAGAAACATTCAGTAATGTATTAGGCAATATTATTTTGTTCCTGATTATTTGCACATTTATCATTGGTGGCCATATAAAAAAAGTAAATGTATTTGATGCGTTTATTGAAGGCGCTAAGCAAGGTTGGGAAGTGATATTAAAAGTGATTCCATATTTGGTGGGTATGTTAGTGGGGATTAGGGTTTTTAGAGAGAGTGGAGCTTTAGAAGCCATCATTAGTGGCATTACTTGGTGTTTTACTGCAGTTGGTTCTAGCGGTGAATTTGTACCCGCATTACCAGTTGCTATCATGCGTCCTTTTAGCGGGGGCGGGGCAAGGGGGTTGATGTTAGATATATTCAAAACACATGGCCCCGATAGTTTTGTAGGGCAATTGGCCAGTACTTTTCAAGGAAGTGCCGACACTACATTTTACATCATTGCACTTTACTTTGGAAGTGTAGGAATTAAAAAAGTGCGCTATGCTATTTGGGCAGGAATGTTGGCCGATTTAATTGGCGTTATTGCTGCAGTAGGAATCGCATATATCTTTTTCAAGTAGTGTTGATTATTTTGTTTCTGCTAATTCCAAAATGATGGCCCATTCCTCTGGAGTAACGGGTTGTACAGATAGTCTTT
>JBKBWE010000158.1:0-6635 GCA_046289145.1 Sediminibacterium sp. | reverse complement strand
TGCCTTGTAATGCCCACTCATTCAGGGTTTGCACGTCTTCTAGGAATACTTCAAATGAAAGTCCCTTCGTGTCTATTTTACTATTCACTAAAGCATCAAAAATAAATGTATCGTTGGGGCAGGGAGAAAATGCCAAACTAAATTTCATAATGTCCTATTTCACGTTGTAGAGCTTATCAACATATTCGAGCAATACTTTGTTGAGTCCTTCTATGCTCTCTTTTAAAAGCCATTTGCTTTTATCGCGTTCTCCTACATAATTAGATATAGCCCTGATTTGTATAAATGGTATTCCTGTTTCTCTTCCTACATAATGGAGTGATGCTCCTTCCATGCTTTCTACTGCTGCTCCATATTTCTTTTTTAATACTGCAATTCTATTTGGTTGGGTACTTACTTGATTCACGGTTATACCATCTACTATGGGCAAGTTCATTAAGTTGTATTGCTTTATCCAAGGATTGGGTAGCTTTCTTTTTTCGAAGGGATGATAACTGCTTTTCTCTAGTTTCATATCAAACAGGTCTTTCCAAACACCTTTTTCTTCTACTCCTGTATCGCCCAGCATTTCATTATTCACTACCACTATTTGCCCCGGTGCATATTTTTTACTGAAACTTCCTGCTATTCCTGCTTGTATAATTAAATCGGGTCGTTCTTCTATGGCCAAGCGAGTAATGGCTACTGCTGAGGCTAATAATCCCACCCCTGACTGGTAAAATTGCAATTTTAAACGACTGCTTTTTTCTGTATACAGTTCGTTTACATTTACAAAACTGGGCATCCATTCTGCTGTTGTGGCCGATGTAATGACGATCCTCATCTTGTAAAGTTGACGAAAAACACGCAACTTTCTCCATTTTTGTACCTTTGCAAAAATTTTTAACGGAATGGTGTACCTGACCAGACAAGAACATTTTAATGCGGCACATAAATTATTCAATCCTGCTTGGTCTAAAGAGCGCAATGAGCAGGTTTTTGGAGTTTGTGCCAATGAGAACTGGCATGGTCACAATTACGACCTTTACGTTACTATTAAAGGCATTCCTGACCCAGATACGGGCTTCTTATTCGATGTAAAATCCTTGAGTAAGCTCATTAAGATCCACGTGATTGATCATTTAGACCATAAGAACTTGAATATGGATGTGCCGTTTATGGCGGGTAAAATGTGTAGTACGGAGAATCTGGCATTGGCAATTTGGCATCAATTAGCCCCTCATTTACCAAGCCCTGTTAAGCTCCATTGTGTCAAGTTGTACGAAACCCCCAGAATTTATGTGGAATATTTTGGGGAATAAGTTTAAACAATTTGTTTTTGCTTGCGTTGTATATCCGTAAATCTGCTCAAATACATCTTTTTTGGTTTCTGGTACGTATTTGGATAGGTTTACAGAACAATTGGTTTGGACACTTGATCAGCACACTTCTGAAACAGTACCAAACAAACAAACGTTCACCCGGCTTTTGATTTTAAGATTAATTAAGCATGAATAACAAAAGAATCACTGTTTTCCGTAAGGAACATTTTAATGCTGCTCATCGGCTGAATAATCCAGCTTGGTCTGTAGAGCGCAATAAAGCGGTTTTTGGGTTATGCAATAATGATAATTTTCATGGCCACAACTATGAATTGATTGTTCAAGTTTCTGGGGAAATTGATCCAGAAACTGGCTACTTAATTGATTTGAAAATTTTGAGCGACTTAATTAAAGAACAGGTATTAAACAGATTTGATCATAAAAATTTGAATCTAGACACGCAGGATTTCAAGTACTTAAATCCTACTGCAGAAAATATTGCGGTGGTTATTTACGACTTAATAAGAGCTAAGCTAGACGAGCGTTACACATTAAAAATTAGATTGTATGAAACAGAACGAAACTTTGTCGAATATCCGACTGAATGGTGATAAAATCGTTTTTACGGATGATGAGTTAATGGAAGAAATGGGAGACAACCATATTAGTACTTCTGTGGACACTCCTATGGTTCCTGGTGCTTTTGACAAATCGGATGAAGAGAAAATTGCGATTATTCAAGACCATTTTAAAGCCATCATGGAAACCCTTGGCTTAGACTTATCTGATGATAGTTTAAAAGGTACCCCTAAGCGTGTGGCTAAAATGTACGTGAAAGAAATTTTTAGCGGCCTTAATCCTGCCAATAAACCTTCTGTTGCTCTTTTCGACAATAAATACAAGTACAACGAAATGTTGGTTGAAAAGAATATTTCTTTCTATAGCAACTGCGAACATCATTTTGTTCCCATCATTGGTAAAGCACACTTAGCTTATATTAGTAATGGTAGAGTAATTGGATTGAGCAAGTTGAATAGATTGGTTGAATTCTATGCAAAGCGTCCTCAGGTACAAGAGCGTTTAACCATGCAAATTGCAAAAGAATTACAAAAAGAATTGGGCACTGAAGATGTGGCTATTGTAATTGATGCCAAACACCTTTGTGTTGCTAGTCGTGGTGTAGAAGACGATACCTCTTCTACCATTACTTCTTTTTATGGTGGTAAGTTTAAAGAGGAAAAACGCAAAGAAGAATTTCTTCGCTACCTAGAATTAAAGACTGAGTTTTAAAAAATCATTTACTTTGCCATAAATTTTTAATTCATGGCAAAGCATGCTTTTGTATTCCCTGGTCAGGGCGCTCAGTTTTCTGGAATGGGAAAAAATTTATATGAAGCTCATTCTTCTGTTAAAGAACTGTTTGAACAAGCCAATGATATTCTAGGCTTTCGTATTAGTGATACCATGTTTGCTGGAACGGATGAAGCGCTAAAGCAAACCAATATTACCCAGCCTGCTATTTTTATACATTCTGTAGCGGTTTTCAAAACCATTGAAGGTGCTAAACCTGATATGGTTGCAGGCCATTCTTTGGGTGAATTCTCTGCCCTTGTTGCCAATGGTGTATTGGCTTTTGATAAAGCTTTAGAGTTGGTGAGCATTCGTGCTAAAGCCATGCAAAAAGCTTGTGAATTAAATCCATCTACTATGGCCGCTGTATTAAATTTAGCGGATGAAAAAGTAGAAGAAATATGCGCTGCTATTCAAGCTGAAACGGGTGAAGTAGTGGTTGCTGCTAATTATAATTGCCCTGGACAATTGGTCATTAGTGGTTCAATTAAAGCCATCGATTTAGCATGCATTAGAATGAAAGAAGCTGGCGCAAAACGTGCCTTGGTTTTACCAGTAGGAGGTGCTTTTCATTCTCCTTTAATGGCTCCTGCTAAAGAAGAATTGGCTGCTGCCATTGAAGCTGCGGTATTTAATTTGCCTTCTTGCCCTGTTTATCAAAATACGGTAGCAAAAGGGGTGTCTGATCCATCAGCAATCAAACAAAATTTAATTAATCAATTAACTGGTGCGGTTAAATGGACGCAGTGTGTGCAAGCAATGGTTGCCGATGGCGCCACTGAATTTACTGAATGTGGTCCTGGTAAAGTGTTACAGGGATTAGTAGGTAAAATTGCAGGTGCTACTGTAACTACGAATGGCTTCAGTTAATTATTGTTGCTAATTTAATTTCAAGGCTTTTAGTATGCCGTTGTCCCAGACTGGTAACACAGCTCTAGTACCAGTTGTATAGGTGGCAATACCAAAAGTATCATCGTAGTCCCATACTCCCCAGCCAATACCAAACTTATTAAGGTAGGTAGACATATCGGTCATATAATTGAGGATGCTTTCGGGTGGAGCTACTTTTTTATGTACGCCAAATTCATTGCAGATGACATCTACTTTTTTCTGCGTACTCCAATTGTAAACAGTCTGCATAATTTTATTAATTGAGTCTGCTGCAAACTGTTGACGGCCATACCATTCAATTTGAAACTTGGCTCCTGCATTGGATGCATTGGCTGCCAGTGTACTCACATTCGTAGGATTACCTGGATAGGGGAGAAACCGGATAAATGAATAGGGCGCTCCTATCCAATCTGCTCCTTGATGCGTGTAGGTAAATGGTTCGTAAAAATGAAAATTGTAAATAATATTTTTCTTTGCGAGTGGCTGTAATTGGATGAGTTCATACCAATTGCTGTGGTTTTCTGCAGTTACAATAATATAATGATTGGGTGCTGCTTCTCTTATTGAATTGACTATTTGTTCTTGATAGGGTGCCCACCAGTTTTTATCGATGCCAGATACCAATCGTTCCGCTCCAATATGCGGCTCGTTCCAAACTTCAAAAAAAACTTTAGATGTATCGTATCCTTTAAAATGGTTGGCTAAGTTTTTCCAAAACTGTCTGAAAGACAACCTTGCTAAGGGATCTATTGCTAATCTTGCTTCAAAATTATCACCTGTTGCATGCATTTCTAATACTACTGATAATCCTGCTGCAGTGATGCCCTTGACTGCATTTTCTATATGCACTAAATTATTGGTTTGTAATTCTTCTATCTTACTTGGATTGCTAATTACTGATGGTCCAATAGGCAATCTTACATAGGTGAATCCTGCATCCTTTATTTGTTTATAGTGCGTATTATTGAATCGATTGCTGTATTGCCCTGCATCTGAATAGTCGTTAAACCAATTAGATAGATTGATTCCCTTAGCTAATTTATCTACCGCTGTCCCTTTTGGTCCAACAACTGGTTCAACTGATGTTCCTGTTTTTGAACAAGCCGCCATTAATAACGTTAGCATAAACAGCCAACCAATAATTCCTTTGTTCAATCTCACTTTTCAATTTTTAGTTAATACTACAATTGATCCATTCTGGATCAAAATGGGCATTGTATTTTTTATAAAAACGGATGGCGGGTTCATTCCATTCTAATACCTGCCAAACCATTCCTTTTAGCCCTTTCTCTTTGCACTCTTCTATTAAACGTTCAAATAGTAGCTTTCCGATATGTTGGCCCCTCATTTTTTCTGTAACCAATATATCTTCTAAGTACATTCTTTGCCCTTTCCAAGTGCTGTATCTAATATAATAGAGTGCAAAGCCATGTATTTCGTTGCTTCCGTCTGCTTTTGTTTCTTCGGCTACAAATGCCCACCATACTGGTTTTTCACCAAAACCGCTTTCTATAAAGTGCTCAAGTGTTACAGTAACTTCTTCGGGTGCTTTCTCATAAACAGCCAGCTCCTTAATTAGTTCTAATATTCTGGCACAGTCTCGTGCTTCTGCTCTTCTGATTTGAATATTCATAGTGTGTTTAGGGCTTGTTCAAAATCGGCAATAATATCTTCTACATTTTCTATTCCTACACTAAGTCTAATTAATCCGTCTGTGATGTCAAATTGCAAACGTTCTTCTTTAGACAACCCCATATGGCTCATGCTTGCAGGATGAGACAATAATGTATCTGGTGTTCCAAATGAAATGGCTCTCACGCAAATTTGTAATGCATCAATAAATTTTTTACCTGCTTCTAAACCGCCTTTTAATTCAAAACTCATCAATGCGCCTGCTTGTTTCATTTGCTTTCTTGCAATTGCATAATCAGGGTGTGTAGGTAGTCCACAAAAATTTACTTTTTCTACTGCCTTGTGGTGAGCTAAATAATTGGCAACCTGCACGGCATTGCTGCAGTGTCGCTCCATCCTTAACTCTAATGTTTTTAATCCATTGGTTAATAAAAAGGAGTCGAACGCATTGCTATTACCTCCTAATAAAACATGCCATTTCCAAATTGGCCCATGCATTAAAGCCAGGTCTTTTCCTAATAATATTCCGCCTACTGCTGTTCCATGTCCATTCAAAAATTTAGTAGTGCTGTGCATCACAAAATCTGCGCCCCACTTAAATGGTTGCTGTAAGTATGGTGTTGCTGCTGTGTTGTCTACTGAAACTAAAATGCCCTTATTTTTTGCTATGGTGCAAACTCTTTCAATATCTATACAACGCAATGTAGGGTTGGATGGTGTTTCAATATGAATCAATTTGACAGTAGGATATTGAACTAAAGCTGCTTCAATTTCTGTTTCATTATTTAGGTTGATCATCACTGTCTCTACACCTGTATCCGCTAATACTTTGTGCAAGAGTTCGTGTGTGCCACCATACAATGCATGATGCGTTAAAACCGCATCTCCTTTGCTTAAAGTACCCAAAAACAAAGTACTTAAAGCAGCTTGACCGCTGGAATGCAATAGGGCTTTCACTTCTAGGGGTTCCCCTAGTTCGTTTTTAAGTCCAAATGTTTCAAGTGCAGCAATAATTTCTTCCGCTACTGTAAAACTTGGATTACCCCATCTACTGTATATTTTTGTTTTGTCTTTACCTGCAAAACGTTCACTGCCTTCTGTTGCTGTATCAAACGTAAAAGTTGAACTAGCATAAACAGGTGTTAAGTGTGCATGATCTGCATTGGCATGACCTGATGCATGTATTGCAGTGGTTCCAACTCCTTTGAACTTTTTACTCATATTGCTCCTCTCTTTTAGAAAATATGTATCCAATATTATTCACTGTCGTAAGCCCACTTAATCCAAGTAGCTCCCCAAGTAAATCCACCTCCAAATGCTGCTAAAACAATATTGTCTCCCTTCTTTAATTGTTTTTCCCAATCCCATAAACAAAGTGGTAAAGTTGCTGCAGTAGTATTGCCATACTTCTGAATATTAATCATCACTTTTTCTTTAGGTAATCCCATGCGATTGGCGGTA
>JBKBWE010000157.1:0-6670 GCA_046289145.1 Sediminibacterium sp. | reverse complement strand
GGTCGATCTCGCGATGATAGCTTCTTTCATTTTTTTTGTAACTGTATCAAACCTGTTTCCTCTTAATTGTACAGTAACTCCTTCAATACCTTTGTTGGTTTTGCTATCTACTATTTTACCATAAAAATGGCCAATATTCATGTTTTGTCCTGCTCCAGCAGCACCCCCACGACCACCTACCATTCCTGGCATTTGGCCCGAAACAGAAGCAACAAAAAAGGTTAAAAACCCAATTAATCCTAAAAATTTACGCATATTCATCTTTATTAATAAGTGCAAAGTTGGCTTACGCTATGCTCGAATGGTTCTTGCATTTTATAAGCGGTAATATGACAAGCCTGAGTGGATAAAGTTTAAGAAAATCGGCGAATAGGCTGTTTAATCCGTCGGTGACTAAGAAATTAGGGTTAGAATCACTTGGATAATACCAATTAAAAACCCTAATACTCCACCAAGAATTTCAATAAATCGGAATTCTTTAGACATAATATCATTTAGTATTTGTTCTAATTTTTCCGTAGAAAATCCTTTTACTTTTTCAATGACTATTTTCTCTAAATCTAGATCTCTTTGTAAATTACCTATGTAAGACTTCATAATTCCTGGGAATAACTCTTTTAGTTCGGTCATAAAAACCGATTTCATTTGTTGAATCGTTTTATCTCCAATAAATAGGCTAATTACTGGCATTTGATCAGCCAATTTTACCCTTAAAAAATGGTCAATATGGGCATCAATCTGAGGCATTAATTGATCAATATTAGTAGGGTTCGTAATTTTTGATTCAATATCTTGAAAGGATAATAATTCATCACTTACTAGTTTCCCTAATTTTTCGGCAAATTGAACCTGTCTTTTTGGAAATATGCCAATAAAAGTAATGCCTAAAATTTTTATGGGCTTTTTAGGGTGAAACAACATTTTGATGGCTACCCAGTTGGTAAACCAGCCAATAAATGCTGAAATAAAAGGAATAAGGTATAAAAGCTTCATGTATGTAAGTTAAAAAACCTATAAAACATACGCTTTATAGGTTTTAAGTGGGAGAACGAGGGGTCTCGAACCCCCGGCCTTCAGTGCCACAAACTGACGCTCTAACCAACTGAGCTACGCCCTCCGTTTTTGTGGATGGCAAAAGTAGTAAATATTTTTTAAAAAAACTTCATCCAAAGCTTTGTTAATTGGTTTTATACATGCCATTGAAAACTTTTTTTAGATTATTTTTGAGAAGATCATGCAAAAATTCAAGCAATTTATGAAGAGTAGAAAAGGATTAGTGCTAACGGCCTTGGTATTATTTGGTTCATTATTTATTGCATTTCGCAGTATCAATGGGGCAGATTCAAATGAGAAAATAGCCCAGCAACAAAAATTATTGAATACAGTAGGTGCTTTATTAGAACAGCAACATTATAGTCCCCAGAAAATCAATGATGATTTTTCTAGAAAAATATTTACTGCTTATTTAAATCAATTAGATGGAGATAAAAGTATTTTCACTTCTGCTGATGTGAATTCAGTAAAAAAATATGAAACAACCATTGACGATGAAATTCATGGTGCTTCCATTCAATTTCAACCAGCGGTAAGTGCTATTTACGAGAAAAGAGTAGCAGAAACAATGCTTTATTATAAAGACATTTTATCTAAACCATTTGATTACAGCATCAACGAAACTGTTCAATTAGATGGAGACCAATTAAGTCATACTAGTTCTGAAGCAGAAAGAAAAGATCGTTGGAGAAAAAAACTAAAATATTATTCTCTAGAACGCTTTATTGATTTACAAGAAGAGAGAGAAAAGAATAAAGGAAAAGAAAATTTTAAAGTTTTGCCCGATGATAGTTTAGAATTAGCTGCAAGAACCAGTGTGTTAAAGATGATGGATAGAACTTTTAATCGCATCAAAACCACTTTTACCGAAGAACAACGTTTTAATTCGTTTATTAATGTGATCACCAATTCAATGGATCCTCATACTGATTATTATCCACCCATTGAAAAAAGGGCTTTTGATGAGAGAATGAGTAACCAGTTTTACGGAATTGGAGCCCAATTACAACAAGACGACAACGGAATTAAGATTGCAAGTATTGTTACTGGAGGGCCAGCTTGGAAGTCGGGTGCTATTGTTGCGGGAGATGTAATTATTAAAGTAGCACAAGGTGCCAATGAACCAGTTGATGTAAGTGGGTATGGTACGGAAGATGCCGTTAAATTAATTAGAGGGGACAAGGGTACAGAAGTACGAATTACTTTTAAAAAACAAGATGGAACAACTAAAACTGTTTCATTATTAAGAGAAAAAATTGAACAAGATGAAGGTCTTGCAAGAAGTGCTATAATCAGGCAAGGGAATGATAAAATAGGGTACATTGCGCTACCAGATTTCTATGCCAATTTTGAAGATAAAAATGGTTTTAAATGTTCAGAAGATGTTGCAACAGAAGTTAAAAAACTAAAAGCAGAAAATGTAAAAGGTATTGTAATTGATTTAAGAAATAATGGGGGAGGATCTTTGCTTGAAGTTGTAAAAATGGTGGGATTGTTTATTAAAACAGGACCAGTTGTTCAAGTAAAAGAAAGAGACGGCAGAGTTGATCAGCAAACTTGGAGAGACAATGATGAATCTGTTTTATATGATGGGCCACTAACTGTTATGGTAAACGAGCTCAGTGCATCTGCAAGTGAAATATTTGCTGCAGCTATACAAGATTATAAAAGAGGTATTGTTATTGGTAGTAGTTCAACTTATGGTAAAGGAACAGTTCAAAGACCAATACCTTTTGGTAGGCCTATTGATTTCTACAGCAGTAGAACTGAATTTGGTGCTGTTAGCTTAACCTTTCAAAAATTTTATAGAGTAAATGGTGGAAGTACGCAATTAAAAGGTGTTGTGCCAGATATTATTATGCCCGACTCTTATGAATACTTAAAAATAAGAGAAAAAGACAACCCCAACTCATTGCCTTGGGATGCTATTCCTCAAACACCTTTTCAACCTTGGCAAGGAATTGCAGCCAATAATTTAACAGAAATAATCAAAAAAGAACAAGCTAAAATTTCTTCTGATGCAAATCTGATTTTACTGCAAGACAACTTAAAATGGTTGTCTAAGAATAGCGATAATCCCATCAATTTGCAAATTGATCAGTTTAAGCAAATGCAAAAGCAAATCACTAATACTGTTAATCAAAATAATAACTTGTTAAAGCTTAAAACTGAGTTGAGTGTGCAAACACTTGAAGCAGATAAAGACAAGTTTTATAATAACCCCGATAAAAACAAGGGAATTAGGTACCAAGAATGGTTAAAATTGTTGAAGCAAGACTTACAAATTGACGCTAGCACTAAAATCATTCAAGAGTTAGCAACTCAACAATACAATACGGTGAAAAATTAAAACCTCTTTTTTATATTGAACGATTACTAGAACATTATGGAAAAGAAGTTAGAGAAGAAATGGTATGCTGTTTATACTAAGCCAAGATGGGAAAAAAAGATTGATACAGTTCTTGTTAGAAAAGGAATAGAAAGTTGGTGCCCACTACAAAAAGTAGAGCGACAATGGACAGATAGGAAAAAAATAATTGAAGAGCCTCTTTTCAAATCTTATGTATTTGTATACATTGATGATACCGAAAGGTCGAAAGTTCTGATGACTGACGGTGCTTTGAACTTTGTATATTATTTAGGTAAACCAGCCGTTATTAAAGAAGATGAAATAAACAATATCAAGGCGTATTTATCAGAGAAAGATGCAAAAATAACCATCATTTCAGATCAAGGTTTTTCAAGTGGAGATCTCATTAAAGTAAATTACGGCGTGTTCATGGATAAAGAAGGAACCGTAATTAGAGGCGGAAAGAAAAAAGTATATGTAGAATTGCAAAGTCTAGGACAGGTAATGATTGTAGAATTTCCTGCAGTTTTCTTAACGCCTAAATAGTCCAATCAACCAACTGGTTTGCCCATTCGTTCCTGTAAGGAGTACTTATTCTAATATAATTATCGGTATATCCTTCCATCATCCCATCTTTGTTATAGGCTTCAAAAAGAACAGGTCTAATTGTTCCAGTATTTTGTGTTGCAAAAAACTGCTGCTTCATATAAGATAGATTCCGCAATATTTTATTTCGCTCGTTTCGAATAGGAATAGGAATTACAGGAGTGATTTCTAATGCTTTAGTATGGTCTCTTTCAGAATAGGTAAATACATGTAAATAAGATACATCTAGTGAATGAATGAAATCAAAGGTTTCTTTAAAATCATCCTCTGTTTCACCAGGGAATCCTACAATAACATCAACTCCAATAGAAGCATGTGGCATTAATTCTTTAATTAAAGAAACACGTTCTGCATACAATTCTCTTTTATACCTTCTGCGCATGAGTCCTAAAATTTTGTTGGATCCACTTTGCAAAGGAATATGAAAATGGGGCATAAATTGATCGCTACTTGAAACCCATTCAATCAACTCATTGGTAATCAAATTGGGTTCAATAGAGGAAATACGGTATCTGTTAATTCCTGAAACTTCATCTAGGGCTTTTACTAAATCTAAAAAACTTTCTCCATGCACTTTGTCTCCGTGTGCACCCTTACCAAAATCACCCAAATTCACTCCTGTCAAAACGATTTCTTTTACACCTCCCGCCGCTAAATGAGTTGCATTAGCTACAACGTTAATAATAGTATCACTTCTGCTTTTTCCGCGGGCCATTGGTATGGTGCAAAAAGAACAGTTGTAATCGCAACCGTCTTGTACTTTTAAAAATGTTCGGGTTCTGTCGTGTTGAGAAAATGAAGCATTGAATCCTGTTACATCATTAATGTCACAACTACAAATTTTGGCTGGATCATTCGTTTTAGTAAGTGCTTTAATATGTTCAGTAATATTAAATTTTTCTGCTGCCCCTAAAACAAGGTCTACGCCAGGTATTGATGCAATCTCTGTAGGTTTTAATTGCGCATAACAGCCGGTGATTATCACAAAGCTGTCGGGCGATTTTCGTTGAATTCTTCTAACCAATTGTCTACATTCTTTGTCTGCATTATCGGTTACTGAGCAGGTGTTAATTACATAAACATCTGCGGAATCGTTGAATTCCCTTTTTTCGAAACCTTCTTTTTCCATAATTCTGGAAAGGGTAGAGGTTTCTGAAAAGTTAAGTTTACAGCCAAGTGTATGAAAAGCTACTGTTTGTTTCTGATTCATTCAACTGCAAAGTTAATACAGCAACCCCAAAAATCATTCATTGAAACGTCTATTGAATGGTTTAACTTAAAATAAGGGCATTTAGTAGCTGTAAAAACTTTCTTAAATCTGTTGAAACAGCCCTTTGTATTTCAAATTTTACCTATAATCAACTATGTTTGTCCCTCTTTAAAAACCAAAACAAATATGCAGTTTAATAAGATCAATAACATTACGGGCTGGTTGGTTTTCATAGTTGCCAGTGCAGTGTATACCCTAACTGCCGAAGCTGGAGGAAGTTTATGGGATTGTGGTGAATTTGTAAGTAGTTGTTTTAAGCTGCAAATACCCCATCCCCCAGGAGCCCCCTTGTTCGTTATTCTAGGTAGAATATTTATTATTTTATTTGGGGATGATCCAATGAGTGCTGCAAAAGCCGTGAATATGATGAGTGCCATTGCAAGCGCTTTTACTATATTATTTCTTTTCTGGACGATTACGCATTTTGCCCGTAGAATTATCAACATAAAAACAACAGATACACCTAACAGTTATCAAATTTGGAGTATTATGGGGGCTGGGGTCGTTGGCGCATTGGCTTATACATTTAGTGATTCATTTTGGTATAGTGCTGTTGAAGGTGAAGTATATGCATTGTCTTCTTTTTTTACTGCTATTGTTTTTTGGGCTATTCTTAAGTGGGAAAACCATGCGGATGAACCAGGTGCTGACCGTTGGATTGTATTTATCTTTTTCATGATGGGTTTATCTATAGGTGTTCACTTATTGAACCTTTTGACTATTCCTGCAATAGTAATGGTCTATTATTTTAGAAAAAGAGAAAGTTTTAATTATGAATTAATTCGTTCTTGGTTTATTAAGATTGTATCTGTTGGTGGAGGACTAGCTTTTATTGCTGCGCTAGTTGGTGCAGCTGCTGAAGCAACTGATAATGTACCCATGGACGGAACTATTGGCGGTTTAATGATTTTGGCCACCATAGTTGGGGTAGGATTATTGTTCGTCATAGAAAAATGGAAGCCTACTCAAAAAGCTTATTATGGAGGTGTTTATATATTCTTTGTAATTGGATGTGTAATTACAGGTGCTGTTCAGGTAGGTGTTATTCAATATTCTATCAAATTAGCTGGTTCTTTTGATAGATGGATGGTAAACGGTGCAGGTATGCCCTTCTTTAGCGGTTTTACCTTGTTCTTTGTTTTGGTTGCAGCATTATTATGGTATGGATTAAAAATCGCTGCTAAAAAAGCATGGCCTTATTTAACCCTTACAATTTGGTGTATCAGCTTTATGTTTATTGGGTACAGTACTTATTTAACTACTATGATTAGAAGTAGTGCAAATCCTTCAGTGGATATGTACAACGTAGATAATCCTATGAGTTTAGTTGGTTACTTAGGTCGTGAGCAGTATGGTGATTTTCCACTGTTGTATGGCCAAAAATTCACCGC
>JBKBWE010000156.1:0-6711 GCA_046289145.1 Sediminibacterium sp. | reverse complement strand
AGATGGTATAAAAGCTATCAAATGGTTTACTGATAACGGAATCAGAACAAATTGTACTTTGATTTTTTCTGCTGGTCAAGCTATCTTGGCCGCTAAAGCAGGGGCATCTTATGTGTCTCCATTTATTGGTCGTGTAGATGATAGTGGTTGGGATGGTATGGATTTGATTGGACAGTTGCGTCATATTTTTGATGTACAACAATACAAAACAGAAATTTTAGCCGCTTCTATTAGAAGTCCTTTACATATTATCAAGGCCGCTGAATTGGGTGCAGACATTTGTACTTGTCCACTTGATTCAATTGTTGGATTGTTGAAACATCCATTAACAGATATTGGACTTGCTAAGTTTCTAGAAGACGCAAAAAAGATGTAGTTGTTTTACTACAAAATAAATAAAGTTTAATTGCCCGCTTTGCGGGCAATTTTTGTTTCGAATAGTTTAGCTTCGTTTTACAATTCTTTAACATTTTACAAACCTCCATGGTATTGAAAAAAGGAATTATAATTTGTGTGCTATGTTTCCTGATATACTCCTATGGGCATGCACAGTCTATTTATCCTTCCACTATAAATATTACAGGAAATTATGGTAGTCAAGGAAATTATCAATTTGAATTAAGTTTTGGAGAGTCTGCATCAATAGTAACTCAAACAACCAGTACACTAGTTGTAACTAGTGGGGTATTACAATCATTTACTTCATTTGCATCTGTTTATAATGCATTCCCTACTTTTTTACCAGATGAAATTAAAATTTATCCCAATCCATTTAGGGATATTTTGGAAATCAATTTGCTGCATACCAATTCCGGAAAAATAAAAGTTGAATTATTTGATGTTCAAGGTAAAAAAATGAAAGAGTTATTATTTTTTCATTTTGGTGTTGGAAGAACAGAACGCTGGGATTTAAGCAAATTTCCACAAGGAGCTTATATGATTGCAATTAATCAATTAGACGGAACTGGAAAATTGATATTAAGGAGAGGCATATATAAAGTATTAAAAATTAAGTAACCATTAATCATCAAGTACTATGGCAAAATCACTATGGTTATTCAACCTGATTTTATTCTTTTCAATTTTAAAGTCAGATAATGTTTTTTCTCAGGCACCTAATTTAATCAATTACCAAGGTGTTGCAAGAAATGCTGCAGGTAATCCACTTCAAAATCAAACGATTTATTTACGTGTAAATATCCGAACAGGATCTTCACAGGGTACGATACAATTTTCTGAAACCAGATCGGTAAAAACCAATGCCTGGGGGCTTTTTGCAGTACAAATTGGAAGTCCAGGATTTATGAGTTCAATAGGAACTTTAGCAGGAGTTACTTGGATGCAAGGGGATAAGTTTATGGAAGTAGAGATTGACCCCACTGCTAGTAATAATTATATAAACTTAGGTTCTACACAATTATTAAGTGTGCCCTATGCGCTTAATGCGGTTTCTGCTGGCACAGCAAGTCCAATAGGAGGGGCGGGTGGAGATTTGTCGGGCAACTATCCTAATCCTACTATTGCAAATAATAAAATCACTAGTTTAAAATTAGCGGATAGTTCAGTTGTTACTTCTAAAGTTGCCAACTTTAGTATAACAGATATAAAAATAGAATCAGTTAGTGGTTCAAAAATTATTGGTGATATAAACGGAAATGCAAAAAATGTAAATGGTATAGTTGCAATTGCCAATGGCGGTACTGGAGCATCAAATACATCTGATGCTAAGAAAAATTTTTTAATCGATTCAGTTGATAATACTACTGATTTGAGAAAGCCAATAAGTATAGCAACCCAAAATGCATTGAATCTGAAGTTGAATATTAGCGATACATTCGGTACTTTTTCAAATCGACTTAAGATTAGCGACACTGCTTCAATGCTAACGAATAGGTTAAAGATTAGCGATACGGCAAATTTAATGTTGAACTATAGAAGAACAACCACCAAGATAGAAAATGCAGATTTATCAAAGAGCACCATCAGTGGGGTTTCATTAGGAGATAATTTAAAGAGTTTGAGTACTTCTTATGGATTGAGTGGAACTGGTTTTAATGGATCTGCAGATATTACAGATTGGAAAGTGGATACGGCTGCAATCAGTACCAAGGCCAATGTAACAGCATTGTTGGAGGGTTACACAACAACTGGTTCTATTGCTACAAAGTTGAATATCAGTGATACAGCCAGCATGTTGTCTAATCGATTGAGGATTAGCGACACAGCATCAATGTTAGCGAACAGGTTAAAGATTAGCGACACTGCAAATTTTGTGTCGAACTATCGCAGAACAACCACCAAGATAGAAAATGCAGATTTATCAAAGAGCACCATCAGTGGGGTTTCATTAGGAGATAATTTAAAGAGTTTAAGTACTTCTTATGGATTGAGTGGAACTGGTTTTAATGGTTCTGCAGATATTACAGATTGGAAAGTGGATACATCTGCAATTAGTACCAAGGCCAATGTTACTGGGTTATTAGCTGGTTATGCAACAACGGGTTCCGTTGGGAATTTAGATAAATTAACAGATGTCAAGTCTGGGGGTGAAAACTTTTCTAATAGTATTATTGTTGGGCATAAACAAACTGGTACTCTAAGTAATGCTTCACAAAACACGGTACTTGGTTTAGAAGCATTTAAATCAGTAACAAGTGCTACCAATAATTCTGTTCTTGGTTTTAATGCAATGAGAAGCAATCTAAGCGGTAGTAACAATGTTGCCTTAGGTTCCCATGCATTATTGTCAAATACTACAGGATCAGATAATATTTCTGTTGGGTATAATGCTATGCTTAATAATGTTTCAGCTATAGGAAATGTTGCAATTGGAAACAATTCTTTGAATTCAGGAACTACAGGCAATTATAATGTTGCTGTAGGCCATCAATCTATGGTCAATAATACAACTGGGGATGTGAATACGGCATTAGGTTATACTTCATTGTATGGTAATACAACTGGAAGATATAATGTTGCTCTAGGCGTTCAAGCTTTAGAAAGTAATACTACAGGTAATAATAACACTGCAATAGGTGTTGGAACATTAGATCGGAATACTGGTGGAAATGAAAATGCTATTTTGGGGGCTTTTGCTGGTAGATATATTGCTGATGGATCTACTTATAATACTTCAACATCAAATTCTGTTTTAATTGGTGCAAATATTCGAGTAAATGGTGTAGGGCAGAGTAATCAAATAGTAATTGGTCATAACGCAATTGGCAATGGTAGCAATACGATACAATTAGGTAATACTAATATCACCAATGTGAAAACTAGTGGTACAATAACCGCAGGTGCAGTTACATATCCTAACGTAGATGGGAATAACGGAGATTTATTAGCAACTAATGGTTCGGGTGTTGTTTCTTTTATTGCCCCTACTTTAGTTAGAGAAGTGGCAGATGAATTCAGTGCAACTGCTAATCAAACTAGTTTTACCCTTACACAAACAAAGGCAGCTAATAGTAAAGTGAAAATGTTTATAAATGGAGTTAGAATAAGCAATACTGCATATAGTGTTGTTGGTACAACACTTACTTATATCCCTGCTAATAATGGGAATACTAATTTTCTTTAAATGATCGAATTCAATTTGATTACTATTATTGAGTTTTAATTCTTTTTAAGGCCTCTAGTTTACTCAGAGAGGCCAATTTATTTTGCTCAACGAATGTTATAACCCACTTTGGATTAGTTTTGCTGTATTCCCTTAATGCCCATCCTATGGCTTTCTGAATGAAAAACTCTTTTGATGATTGATGTTGAAGAATATAATCAGAGAGCAACTGGGTGTTTGTATTTTTCTTATAAGATCGTTGAAATAGTATGCTACTCCTTTGTAACCACATATTATTCGACTTATTCCATTTTTGAGTAATTGTAATTTGTTTTTCAGGGAATAAGGAAAAGTATTTAGGCAACCAATCACTTCCAATTCCATCTACCGCATCCCACCAACTTTTATGGACTAAACTATATTCAATTAAATTGATGGCAGAAGCTCTCCATAAAATAAAATGTGAAGCCAATAAATCAATAGCGGCATATTGCCATTCTCTCTCTTTTTGGCTCCACATATATTTGACTACTGCCTCTAATTCAATATATTTTTCAATTCGATTTATTTTAAGAAATGCTTTGACAATAGCATCTCTCTGAGGGGTTTTAATTCCATAAAAATCAAATTGATTTAGCATATAAGCTTTCATTCCTTTAGCCTCTTTTTCATTTGCCGCTTTTTTAAAAGCTTGTTTTAAAGGGATTAAATAAATGGAAGCATCCATCTTTTTGGATTTAATTTTTAGGGGTCTCTTTTTCTTTCTCTTTCATACGATCTACATAACTAACCCCATCAGTAATCCATTTCTCTGCAGGCTTTCCTAATAGATAATGATCAAACCATTCTCGTTGTCTTTTTTGGTAATCAATTTGATTTTCTTTTTTAGTAAAATTGTGGTTCTCATCGGCATAAACCAACATTACAAATGGTTTTTCCATTCTACGCATTGTGCCATACATTTCTATACCCTGATGCCAATCAACAGCACCATCTTTATCTCCAAAAGTTACTAATAACGGAGCTTTTATTTTACTGGCATTAAACATAGGAGAGTTTCGAATATGGGCTTCTGTTCTTTCATACCAGGGGCCATCGAATCTACCCTGACTAGTTTCAAAAATTTTCTGATCAGGTGTACCACTATTCCAATAGATGGATAACGACATACTAATTAAATCGGTTAAAGGAGCACCAGCAATAGCTGCTTTAAAGATATCAGTTTGAGTAATCAAGAAAGATGTTTGATAAGCTCCCCAACTATGACCCATAATGCCTACTTTATTGGCGTCTATCATTCCTGATTTCATGACTTCTTTTACGCCTGGAACAATACAATTTACTGCACTCATTCCTGGGTCGTTGGTTTCATACACAATATCTGGTTGGAATACAAAATAGCCGTTTGTTGTGTAGTTAGTTGTGTTATATGCTCTTCGAATACTTGGAGCCACATAATTATGTACATTATTAGATAGAATCTCATACATGTATACAATCATTGGATATTGTTTACCAGGTTCATAGTTTGCTGGGTAGTACAATGCTCCTTGCATTTTTTTACCCAATTTATTGGTAAATGAAACTAATTTACTCTTCCCCCAATAATAGTTCTGCTGTTGAGGATTGGTTGTAGCTGCTTTTTGCTCTTTGGTAAAATTATCGGAAACATATAACTCGGGAGATAAATCATAGTCTTGTTTGATATAACTAAACACATTAGCATCTTGTGCTTTTGCTAAACGATTTATATGTAAGTCTTCAAAAATTAATTTAGTTGTTTTGCCATTTTCATATTGGTAATAGCCAAACTTTTTTGTTTTATCTCCATAAGCTGAAAAATAAATAGGTTTTGAATCGTCTAGATAAGGTTCTTCAAATTCAACTCTTGTTACTCGGAATGCAATTTCCTCTTTGTCTCCTTCTGCAATTTTACGTGCGCTTGATCCATCAGGATTAACAGCCCATATATTGTATTCGTCATATAATAAAACCTCTTTATCACCTTTTAGCCATCCGCCTAATCCAAATGGTGGCTTTGTGGCTGGATGGTCGTCTCTAGTATTCCAAAAATTGCTTTTTATTGTTCCTGTAATATTGGTATTCTGACCGGTAGCAATATTATAGGTCTGCCAATTTTTGTCTTTAAAATATATTAAATATTTGCCATCGGGTGAAGATTGAGGTGCTGTATAAAATCCAGCTTGTAATCGTGTATATAATAACTTAGTTTCACCAGATTTGATATTGACTAAACTATAATCTGCATAATCTTCTTTGAATGCGGGCTTATATTTTTTATCAGTTGCAATAACCGCCATTTTTTGATTGCCATTAAGTGAAGTATTTGGAAATGTTTCTGAAGCTAGTTGATAAAAGCTATTATTGTCTGTATTCCAAACTGATAAATAGCTGGCATTTTTATCTTGGATATAAGTTACTTTTTGACGTGGTTGAATCTCTGCGTCTTTCCAATGCCATACGTCTGCTAATTTGTTATCCGATTTTAACGACAATTTTGCGGCAGCCATTTTTAAACTATCCGCTTTTGTTTTTGAACTATCGGTTGATTTTTTTTCCTCTTTTTTAGGTTTATAAGTCCAAGCTTTTAAGCCAAAAAATACAGACGAAAGATCATCACTCATTCTAAGTGTTGATCCATTATAAATTCGCATACCTGAAGGGAAGCCATTCAATGTGGTGGGATTAAATATCTTGATGTTCGGATTGCTCAAATTTGTACAACTATAAACCTGTGCATTTTCTTCTTCATAATCTTCTTTTTTAAAGGGTTTGAAAAAAGAGAAACCATCACCTTCTTTTGACCAATTTAATTTAGAAAACTTTAAAGTGTCGCTAGCTATTACTTTTAAAGTGTAGGTGTTTAAATTAAAAAGTTCCACAGAGTTACCTGCTGTATTAGCAGATTCCACTATATAGGTTAGGTAATCACTTTTTTTATTAAAGGCATATTCTGTTACATTGCCAATAGTTCTGGTGCTACCGTCTGTCAAATTTTTTAGTAAAAGAACACTTCCTTTATCTTTATTTTCTTTGGGGGGAGTTAAGTACGCAGCCAACATTTTTCCATTTTTGGAGAAACCAAATCTGTTAATATTGGATACTGTTTCGATTTTTCAAGTAGTAAG
>JBKBWE010000155.1:0-6714 GCA_046289145.1 Sediminibacterium sp. | reverse complement strand
GTTTTCGGTATCGTCTACGGGTAACCCTCGCTTATAGCTAAAACTATTTACCTCAATTGTTAATGGCGTGTTTTCATTGGCCTGTGGAGCAACAAATTTGTTGATCATGTTTTGATCTACTACTAATTTTAATACTCGGTCAAATTCAGGCGTAACAATACCTACCCGCTTATGCTCCATAAAAAATTTAAGGTTCTGCAAAGCCAATGGTATGCTTGCTAAAAAATGCGCTTTCCGCTCAAACAAGCCCCTAAATCCATAAGCCCCCAATACTTGCAACAAACGAATCAACACATATCCATTGTATTGACTTACAAACGTAATGCGGTCTACTGGCTCGTCTAATAATAGATCTACCTGATCCATATAATATGCTAGTAAATTATCTTTCCATTCTTCACTCAATTCTGCTTTTGCTTGCCACAATAAAGAAGCCACATCATATTGCAATGCACCTTGCATGCCTCCTTGATAATCTATAAAGTGTACCTGATCATTTTGTACAATAATATTCCTGCTCTGAAAATCGCGGAACATGAAAAACTTATTCTGCGTTCTGGTTAAATAAGTACTAAGTGCATCAAAATCGTCTAACATTGCCTGCTTATCGTAAGGCAATTGTAGGGTATCTAAAAAATAATATTTAAAATACAAGAGGTCGCTCATGATGGCCTGCTTACCAAACTCTTTTGCAGTTAAACACCAACTATAATCTAACCCTTTATGTCCTAACACCTGCACTTTGGCCAATTGAGCCAAGCTCTGCTGAAATAATTGATACGAATAATCGCCATGTCCGTGAGCTTCCAGTTTATTCAACAAAGAGTCTGTTCCTAAGTCTTCTTGTAAATAAATAGTATTGGCTTCATTCACGCCCAAAATGGCTGGAACAGGCAAATTAGCTTGCTTAAAATGCTTACTGAAATAAACAAATGTGGCCGTCTCTTTTGTATTGATATTGTACGTGGCTATAAATGTTTGCGTACCTGCATATACCCTAAAATAAATTCGGTCGCTTCCACTTTGAGGTAGTTTCTCTATTCGGTCGGGCGTTAGCTTTAATACTTCCTGACAAAGTGCTTCAATTGCTGCTATAACTGATTCCATTAAACGTTGCTAGTTTTAACGAAAATAAAGCTAAGTCTTCAAAGCACGGGCATCAATCAGGGTTTAAGCCCAAATACATTTACCTGACGATAATCGTCTTGCGCATAACGCTTGCGCATCAGCACCAATTCAGTAATGGTAAACAAACCTGCAAAACAAGGTTGATTGCTGCGTAAATAAGGCCTTACACTAAAATAAATTTCCTTGCACTGGTAACTGCTGATGTACTGGCTCACTACTTTTAGTTGTGTAGCCAATTGTTGAAAGGGCGTCATATCTGTAATATGCACCTGCAATCTACCTGTGGCATCGTCTATTTGTTGGGTTATTTGAATGGTAAATTGTTCCCTATTACTAATGATACGATGCATCCAACGGATAATCGTTTCTTCCATTTGTTCGGTGGCTTCAAATACCGCTATTTCAATGGGAAGAACCGCTGCATCTGCAAAACGAGGATAAGCCATTAGCAAATACTGCTCCCTTTCGCTGGTAATATGGGGCTGTTGAGCGCTGTTCAAAACATATCCTGCCTGCATAAACAAAAATTTAATTGATAACTATTTTAGTATAAATTTACTAAATTATTTAGTAAGTAAAAATTTATTTTATGGATGGGGAAATCGGGTACGGAGCCGCCTACAAAGGCTCTAAGCAATACACGCAATGGGAAGTGCCCACTGCCAATGCCACTGGATTTGGGGCTGCTGCCGACGACTATATGGAGCGAGGCATCGACTTAAACGAACAGTTGGTACACAATAAACCCGCCACGTTTTTCTTTAGAATGAACAGTGATGCCATGACGGGCGCAGGTATTTTTAGCGGAGACACCCTGGTGGTAGATCGAAGCATCAAACCCGTTAGTGGCAAAATAATCATTGCCATTTTAGATGGGGAATTGCTGGTGAGAAGGTTACACAAAAATTTTAACCAACTAACCCTAGTGGCCGAGAACAAAAAATTTTCGGATATACAACTCAACGGTTTTGACGAACGGGCCCAAGTTTGGGGAGTAGTTACCTATTCTATTCATGCAGTGTAATCATTCACGAGTATGCTCATTATTGAAACAATATGATTGGAATAATTGATTGCAATAGTTTTTACTGTTCCTGTGAAAGACTTTTTTTGCCTGCCTTACAAGATGCGCCTGTAGTAGTGCTCAGCAACAACGATGGGTGCATTGTATCGCGTAGCGACGAAGCCAAGCAAGCTGGTGTAAGTATGGGTATCCCTTATTTTCAGGCCAAACAATTGATTGAACAAAAAGGCATTCATACTTTTTCTTCCAACTATAATTTGTATGGGGATCTTAGCTGGCGTGTGATGGAAACCCTGCGGCAGCTCTTGCCCCCTGGTGCTGTAGAAGTGTATTCGGTAGATGAATGCTTTATTACGCTTGACCATATTGCGAGGGAACAGTTGGCGGCGTTTTCGCTCCACCTAAAAGATACCGTAGAGCAATGGACGGGCATTAAGGTATCCATTGGTGTTGCGCCCACCAAAGTATTGAGCAAAGTAGCCAACAGATTGGCTAAAAAAAACAAAGTGGCCACTAATTGCATCATGGTACTTGATACGCCAGAAGAAATAGCCAACGCTTTGCAACGAACTGCTGTTGAAGATATCTGGGGCGTGGGTAGACAGTATGCTGAAAAATTACGCAAATACAATATCAATAGCGCTTTTGACCTACGCAGCATGCCCGCTACATGGGTACAAAAAAATATGGGAGGTGTTGTAGGAGAACGATTGCTGAGAGAATTAAATGGCATCAAAAGCATTGAAATGAAAGACCCACTGCTTAATAAAAAAATGATTGCTACTACGCGTATGTTTGGCAAGAATGTAACCAGCAAAGAACATATTAAAGAAGCCATTGCTACTTATATTACTCGGGCTGCAGAAAAATTAAGAAGACAACAAAGTGCCGCTTCTGTCATTTATGTTTTTGTGGTACCTAAGCAAGAAAACAATGGCGGAAAATTCAGGCATGGCAATAGCGTAGGTGGATACGTTCATTTGTCCCTTGCAACAGCTGCTACCAATGAGCTCATTAAACCTGCAGTGGAACTGGTAGACCAACTCTTTGAAGAAGGATGCATCTATAAAAAAGCAGGGGTGATTTTAAGCAGCATTGTTCCGGATGAATCGGTGCAAGGAAATTTGTTTGCACAAAAAGCGCCTCAACAAAATAGACTACTCATGAGCACCATTGATAATATCAATTTTGCTATGCGAAATGATATGATTCAATTTGCTACTGCAGGTACTCAGCGCAATTGGAAAATGCGTCAAGAACTACGCAGCCCCCGCTACACTTCGCGTTGGGAGGAACTGCGGGAAGTAAAATAGAGAATAATTACAATTTAGCTGGTACAGGAAACTGCTTATATAGAAGACTAATTCCTTTTTGTGCAAATGAAGACAGTTTGGTACTGTCATCAGGCAATGATCCCCGAAGGGTAGCTGTCCATAACATATGGTTTTTAGCAGCATCAACTATATGCAGCGTAATAGCTCCTCTTCTATACCTGCCTACTTCTATTTCTTTAGACTCCCATTTATAATTGCGTTGACCCATATACTTCATCATTCCATCTGTTCTCCAATCTGTTTCGCGCGTTTGAACTTCTAGTTTAATGGCAATTCCAATATTAATCAAGAGGTCTGCATTATTATTCACTTGTTTGAATTGACGTTGCGCCATTTCAGCAGTAATGGCTTTTTTTAAATAACCAATACGCTCATTAAACCCTTCGGTGATGGTATCACCTAAAGCAGTGACTTCATAAAATGAATAGGTTTTATATTTAGTAAAATCAGCTTCTAGTGCGGTGGATACGTCTAATACTTTGGGGCTGGCGCAAGCGAATAAGCTTATTGAAAAGAGGATGATAAAGAGTTGTTTCATAATCATAGGATTTAATTATTCAATCGATGCAATGTTAATAACATATTTGGGGGGAGCACTTTTTTGCAATTGATTTAACTCTTTGGTATTTGAAATGGCAATATTGGTTGCTGGTACTTTTTTCTGGTTCACCAAATATTGAATTACAGCAGCATTACGTCTGTCCATTAATGCATACACTTCAGGTATAATTTTTTCTCTACCAATCAATTGCACAGATTTTTCTTCAGTTGATTGAAGACCTTGCGTATTAGGCAATTTGGAAACAAGGTATTTTACAAACAATGAATCGTTGTTGCTAATACTATCGGTTCTGCGTTTCAATTCTTGTGCAGATATGGTATTGCTAATACCCAAATATTTTTGCTTCATTTGGTATACTGCAATGGCTTCAGTTTCATCTAAAATATTGGTAACTTGCGTCAACTCAATTTTGATTTCGGGTTTATCAATGGCAATTTTTGCCAATCGATCTAACACCGTTTGTTGATTAGGCATTATATCGGTTTGCGTATACTCAAATTGCATTTCTTTAAAGTCTTCTTCTTTCCCGCCAAATAAATTAGCCAATAATCTAAATGGTGCAGTAGCAGCTTTGATGACCAAATTTTTCAGCACACCCCAAATTACTCTACCCCATTTAAACTTGGGGTCATTTAAACTTCCTTTAACCGGAATATCCAAATGAATATTTCCCTTAACGTCTTTCAACAGAGATATTGCCAAACTCACTGGTAAATTCATTGCAGTACTATTTTTTACTTTTTTACCTGTTTTAATTTGACGGATATCTAAAATATTTTTGCTGTCTAATTTGCCGCCTAATACTGTGGTTTGATTTTCATAAGAAATAGTTCCATTTAAAAATGGTGTAGCCACATAATATTTTGAGTAAGGATTAAAATCTGTAATTAATAACTCTTTAATAGAAGCATCAATAATGATATCTTGATAATGCTTAGGATCTACTTTTAGTACACCACTCATTTTTCCAGAAGTATTCAATCTTGATTTTACACTGAACATTAAAAAAGGATTGGAACTACTTAATCTGTCACTGCTTAAAGTCATAGAATCTAAAACATATCTAAACTTTTCTCCGTGGGTAAAATCAGTGAAAATACATTGGCCTCTGGTCACTCTAAATTGATTAATCTGATAATTATTGACGTCGTATTCTCTCACAATCTCTTGTATATAACTAGACATCATTAAGAACACATTGGAGTAAACGGTGGATGAAGTGTCACTAGACATGGCCAATGGGGTGGTCATAATCCGCTCATAATTAAAGCCTTTGTCGTACATACTCAACCTAAAAAACGGATGATCCATACTGATGGATCTAAAATTGTATCTGTTTTTAGCCGTATTAATGGTATCAATCAGCACATTCGTTTCATCAATTGCTGTTAGCAATTCATTGGTTGCATCAACAATAGCAAAATCATTGGCTTTAATTGATCCAGATAAAGCGATTGCAGTAGGTTGATTTACATTGCCAGTTAACCATAGATTGGTATTGATTAAACCTTTCAAAGATTTCACTTTCATATAATCCTTTAGATAAGGATATAAAAAATCGATATTCAATTGATCAACATCTATTTTAGCTTTATAGTTGAATGTGTTGGTATTAAAATGCAATAAGGCTTTACTGCGACCCCCCGTTGATAAATCAAATGCAGTTTGTATTTTATAAACAGGGTCATTCCAGGAAATCAAAGGAATTTGCACTTCACCTTTGATTAATTTAATATTCGTTAATGGCTTGGTATTGGTATACAGAATGGTTGCATTGTTTACTTGAATATTTCTAGCCCAATATTTAACTGGTTCTGTGTCAACTTTTTTAGTAGTATCATCTGCAAAAAAGCGATTCATCAAATCGTCGTAGTTAAACTTGTTGCCTTTTTGAATGAATTGCACATAAGGATTAAACAATTCTACTGAAGTAATATCATACTTGCCTACCCATAGTTTATATACAGCGATATTTAAACTGAAAGTATCAGCCTTAAAAAATGGGCGGTTAGATTTAGCTTCATAAACAATCAGTCCTTTTGTTGTAATGCTCCCATTAAATATATTGATACTTAATTCCTGCATTACAATTTTACGTCCCGTGTATGCTTCACTGTACTTTTCTATTAAAAATTTAGATACTGGAGAGATGAAAATAATAATCATTAAAACTAGTCCAAATAAAATACTAGATAAGATAACCGTAATCTTTAAGCTTTTCTTCATTGGCTTTAAGTGCTGAATGATTCAAAATTAATATATTACAATTAAACTCAATGATTCAGGCAATTCGAGACTATTACAAAATAATTATTCAACTAATAGCCCTTAACCTTAATTTTGCAGAATTCTTGTAAAAAATGAACCCTACACTGAACTCCAACGAATCAATCCCTTCTAAAAAGAAAAAAATAATTGTTTTAGGTAGCGGCCCCAACCGCATTGGACAGGGAATTGAGTTTGATTACTGTTGCGTACATGGTCTTTTGGCCATTAAAGAATGTGGATACGAAGCTATAATGGTGAATTGTAATCCAGAAACAGTTTCCACTGATTTTGACATGGCAGACAAGCTTTATTTTGAGCCTGTGTTTTGGGAACATTTATGGGAAATTATTGAACTAGAGCAGCCAGACGGAATCATTGTTCAGTTGTGTGGTCAAACT
>JBKBWE010000154.1:0-6717 GCA_046289145.1 Sediminibacterium sp. | reverse complement strand
CCAATTCTGATGATCCTGTTGTAGCAAGAATAAAACAGCTTAACAATAGTTTGCAAACCATGCAAACTTTAGTATCAGAGCTACCAGCGTTATCTGAAAGGCTTAAAGCAAGTCAAATTGAATTGCAAGATATTGCCGACGAGTTAGAACGAATCAATAATAATATTCATTTTGATGCGCAAAGAATAGATTGGGTAAACCAGCGATTAAGTGATGGATATAAACTTACTAAAAAGCATGGGGTAAGTAGTACAGCGGAATTATTGGCCATACAAACTGAATTATCTAATAAACTTTTTGCTGCTGTTGCTATTGATGATGCCATTTTAGCCAAGCAAGTACAAGCCAATGATTTAATGCATCAGTTAAAGCAAACAGCTAAACAAATTAATGCAGCTCGTAATAAAGTGATTGCTCCATTTGAGCAATCGGTTAATGCGCTTTTAAAACAAGTGGGTATGCCCAATGCCCAAATTAAAGTGAGCATGCAAACTGTTGCATTAGGTGCATATGGTGTAGAACAAATTGAACTATTATTTGATGCCAATAATAGTAATCGATTCGAACCCATTCGTAAAGTAGCTAGTGGTGGAGAATTGAGTAGATTGATGCTTTGTATCAAATCGTTGGTAGCAGAATATATAGACTTGCCAACTATGATATTTGATGAAATAGATACTGGAATATCTGGAGAAGCCGCCAAACAAGTAGGTCTTATAATGCAGCAAATGGCTATTAAAAGACAAATTATCTGCATTACCCATCAGCCGCAAATTGCGGGGAAAGCCAATGCCCATTACTTTGTTTATAAAGAGAATAAGAACAACCAGATTAAAACAAATATTAAAATTCTCAACAACGAAGAACGTATTACTGCTATAGCACAAATGTTGAGTGGCGAAAAGCCTACTGCAGCTGCATTGGAGAATGCCAAAGAAATGATTCTACACTAGGCCCAATTACACCATAAATCGTATATTCGGCATTCAAATCTATGTTGTATGGCCTATAATTTATTAAAAGGAAAACGCGGAATCATAACAGGAGCTTTAGATGAAAATTCAATTGCTTGGAAAGTTGCAGAAAAAGCACATGAAGAAGGTGCTACATTTGTATTAACCAATGCACCCATTGCAATGCGAATGGGAGAGATTAATAAACTAGCTGAAAAAACAGGTTCTCAAATTATTCCTGCAGATGCAACCAGTACCGAAGAATTAACCAACTTATTTACTCAGTCTCAGGAAATCTTAGGCGGCAAAATTGACTTTGTATTACATTCAATAGGAATGAGTGTAAACATTCGCAAGAAGATTCCATATACAGAATCCAATTATGATTATTTCATGAAAGGCATAGACGTATCTGCTATGTCTTTTCATAAGATGTTGGCAGTTGCAAAAAAATTAGATGCTATTAACGAATGGGGTTCAGTAGTTGCACTTACCTATATGGCAGCACAAAGAACTTTCCCATTCTATACCGATATGGCCGATATTAAAGCAATGCTAGAATCAATTGCTAGAAGTTTTGGGTATCATTATGGGTTAGAGAAAAAAGTGCGCATAAACACTGTATCTCAATCTCCTACCAAAACTACTGCAGGTACTGGTATCAAAGGCTTTGGAGATTTTTATGATTTTGCAAATGCGGTTGCTCCTTTGGGCAATGCAAGTGCAGAAGATTGTGCTAATTATTGCATTACACTTTTCTCTGACCTAACCAAAATGGTTACTATGCAAAACTTATTTCACGATGGTGGATATTCAACCACTGGAGTAAGTATGGATGTAATGGAGAAATTAGGAATTGCAAATCAAGAATAATTCAACTCATACACAAACCGATATCATGAACTTAGTAGACCTTTTAGGTTATTTTGGGGCTTTTTTAAGTGCGATTACTTTTATGCCACAAGTATGGTTGGCATGGAAGAGTAAGAGTGTTGGAGACTTAAGTATTTGGATGATATTGATAGTAATAACCAGTTGTATTGTATGGCTGGTATATGCAGTAAACGTTAAGAGTGGACCTGTATTAGCAGCCAACTTAATTGTATTGGCTTTATCGCTGGTCCTCTTCTACTTTAAAATGACATTTCCTCCGAAGAAATAAAAAGATGGCTAGCTGAAAATTCAGTTAGCCATTTTTATTTTTAGTACTCGTCTTCGTTAAACATAAAGTCTTCCTGACTAGGATAGTCAGGCCAAATGTCTTCGATGCTCTCGTACACTTCACCCTCGTCTTCTAATTCTTGAAGATTTTCTACCACTTCCAATGGCGCACCACTGCGGATAGAATAATCGATCAACTCATCCTTGGTAGCAGGCCAGGGAGCTTCTTCTAAATAACTTGCTAATTCTAATGTCCAAAACATAGTCTCGATTATTTTTGCAAAAGTAACCGTATAAATGATATATCCAAATGTGAGTTTTACCCATCTCTGAAGAAATGGTTAATTTGCTTAATAAATAAACCCTTTTCATGCTAAAAGCAAGCGCAATTACCAAAAAATTTGGCCCATTAACCGTACTAAAAGGGGTCAATATTTCCATTGAAAAGGGCGAAATGGTGAGCATTGTAGGTTCTTCCGGTGCTGGAAAGAGTACCTTATTACATATTTTAGGCACTTTAGATAGCCCTGACAGTGGCAATATCATCATAGACGGTCAATTATTAAGTAGTTTATCCAGCAGCCAATTAGCGGCTTTTAGAAACAAGCATATTGGATTTATTTTTCAATTCCATCACCTTTTACCGGAGTTTGATGCGTTAGAAAATGTGTGTATACCTGGATGGATTGCCAATAACCCCAGGGAGAAAGTTCAAAAAAGGGCCATTGAATTGTTAGGCATATTGGGTTTAGCCGATAGAATCAATCATAAACCCAATGAACTCTCTGGAGGAGAACAGCAGCGAGTAGCTGTTGCAAGGGCATTGATAAATGAACCATTAATTGTTTTTGCAGACGAACCAACCGGCAACCTCGATAGTAGCAACGCCAGAGAACTCCATCAATTGTTCACTAAAATTAATCAAGACTTTGGAACCACTTTTTTAATTGTAACGCACAATGAAGAATTAGCTGCATTAAGCACTAGGGTGCTGCATATGCGCGACGGATTATTTCAAGACGAATGATGTAAACAAGAATGGTGCAAACCTATTAAACTCTTGGCTTCCAAGGAATTTCGGCTACACCCATTTGATGCCCTAAATAACGAGAGAGCACAAATAGATAATCGCTCAGTCGGTTCAAATATTTAATAACAAGGGGTTCCACAAAAATATCTTGCTCTTGCATATTCACGCAGCAACGCTCTGCCCTTCTACAAACACAACGAGCAACATGGCTTTGAGAGATTGCCAAGTGCCCGCCAGGCAATACAAAAAATTTCATGGCAGGTAACTGCTCATTCATAGAGTCCATTTCCTTTTCTAAAAATTCTATGTCCGATTCTTTTAAATCGGGAATTTTCATCAAAGGTTCTTTTTCAGGATCACAAGCCAAAGAAGATCCAACCGTAAATAAACGATCTTGAATTTCTTTTAAAACTGCTTTAATATGTTCATCGGGGGTATAATCGCTTACTACTCCAATCCAAGAGTTTAATTCATCAACAGTGCCATATGTATCAATCCTGATATGGCTTTTAGGAACTTTTGTTCCACCAATTAATGAAGTCTTGCCTAAATCGCCTGTTTTTGTATAAATCTTAATAGCCATAATATCTAAGTGAGCATTGATTACAACAGAGTTGCTCAAATGTTCGGCAAATTAAGGTTTTGTAGTATCGCTTTCCACCAAACCGTCTCTTAATCTTACCACACGATGTGCATAAGCTGCAATATCTTCTTCATGGGTAACTAAAACAACCGTATTTCCAGCTGCTTGAAGTTTTCCAAAAATCTGCATTACTTCTACAGAAGTTTTAGAATCTAAGTTACCGGTAGGTTCATCCGCCAATAATATGGAGGGATTATTCACCAAAGCTCG
Source organism: Sediminibacterium sp. (assembly GCA_046289145.1). GTDB lineage: Bacteria > Bacteroidota > Bacteroidia > Chitinophagales > Chitinophagaceae > Sediminibacterium. Next base: position 2,720 of record JBKBWE010000154.1, on the reverse strand, counting down.
GGCAATAGCTACCCTTTGAATTTGACCACCGCTTAACTCGTTCGATTTATGGTGAGAACGATCGGCCAAGCCCACTTTGTCTAAAGCTTCTAAAGCACGATCTAGTCTTTCTTTTTTTGATACCCCTGCATAAATTAAAGGAAGTGCCACATTCTCCGCAGCACTTAAACGAGGCAATAAATTAAACTGCTGAAACACAAAACCAATTTCTGTGTTGCGCACTTCTGCTAAGTCATCGTCTAGCATTTTACTTACGTCCTTACCATTTAAAATATACTTTCCGCCAGTAGGAGAATCTAAGCAGCCTAAGATATTCATCAGCGTACTTTTACCACTACCAGAGGGACCCATCAATGCCACATATTCATTCTTAAAAATATCCAGGTTAATTCCCTTTAATACAGGAATCGCCTGGTTTCCCATGAAATAACTTTTTTCAATTCCTTCAAGATGTATGATGGATTCTGTAGACATAATCAGTTTATTTTTTAATAACCGTGGGTACTTTAAAGTATAGATGGTCGTGAGATGGTGCATTTTTCAAAGCATCAACCGAACTAAGACTTTCTTTCACTAAATCTTCTCTTAGCGCAGTGCTTGCATCAGACAGCATTAACAAAGGTTCAACCCCATCTGTATTAACTTCTTGCAACTGCTCAATAAAAGAAACCATTCTTTGCATATCGGTTTGATACTGCAACGCTTGTGTTTCATTTATTTGAAGCCTGCTCAAATGGGCCAGATGCTGTATGGTTTTAACACTAATCTCCATATTTCAAAAATACGTTTAACCACCCTAATGAACGGCCTTAAATTTTAAATGGCAATTAGGTAAAAACAGCGGTCAAAAAAACGTTTGTATAATTTTGTATAAGTTTTGTTGCAGAATTTTATTCAAAAGTTTATCTAAACCACAGATTTGCCCCAATATCCACAAATGTTAACATAAAATGTTAAATCTGCATTAATTTTCTACTTAAATTAGTATAACTAAAATCCCCCCGATTATGCTAGTATACGTACTATTAGCGGTTTACCTTGTTTGCTTGTATTTTGCTTACAAGGGCGCTGCAGTATCAGAGGAGTAAGACCCCTGAAAAACCAACGCTATTAATATCAAATTTTTCCCCTCGAAAGATTTGATATTTTTTTTGCCCAGAAGGTAGCCCCGGAAAAAAATTACCTTATCTTCGGAAAATAGTTGCATAACTAACTAATTTTGTCGAGCCAAGCTTGGCAGATACTTGACCATAAATCATTCAATAATGAAACGTTCAATTAAAAAAGTTGCGGTATTAGGAAGCGGTGTAATGGGTTCTAGAATTGCTTGTCATTTTGCAGGCATAGGCTTACCAGTGTTATTATTAGATATGGTTCCAGCTGCAGCAGCAGAAAGTACCAAACCTGCGGAACGCAACAAACTAGTAAACGATGCACTATCAGCTGCTATAAAAAGCAATCCTTCTCCTGTATTTACAAAGTCGGTAATCAACAGAATTAAAACAGGAAACTTCGACGACAATATGAAAGATATTGCTGGTTGCGATTGGATTATTGAAGTGGTGGTAGAACGTTTAGACATTAAGCAATTGATTTATGAAAAAGTAGAAAAACATAGAAAGCCAGGAACCCTTATCACTTCTAATACTTCAGGTATTCCTATTCATATGATGGCCGAAGGCAGAAGCGATGATTTCAAAAAGCATTTCTGTGGCACACACTTTTTTAACCCTCCACGCTATTTGCGTTTACTAGAAATTATTCCTACTCCTTTTACCGATCAAGAAGTGGTTGATTTCTTAATGCATTATGGAGATGTGCATTTGGGTAAAACCACTGTACTATGTAAAGACACTCCAGCGTTTATTGCCAATAGAATTGGGGTATTCAGCATCATGAGCATTTTCCATATCATGGAAAAACAAGGCTTAACCGTAGATGAAATTGACGCGCTTACCGGACCAATCATTGGTCGTCCTAAATCGGCCACATTTAGAACAGCTGATGTAGTGGGTATAGATACATTGGTAAAAGTGGCAAAAGGAGTGGCAGACAATTGTCCCAATGATGAAGCCAAAGCAATATTTACGATACCTACTTGGTTAGATACCATTACCACCAACAATTGGTTGGGAGATAAAACCGGTCAGGGATTTTTCAAAAAAATAAAATCGGCCTCAGGCAAAGAAATATTAACCTTGAATTTGGCTACCATGGAATATGGGGCCAGAGTAAAGCCCAAATTCGCTAGCCTTGAAGCAGCTAAACCTATTGAAGATTTAAAGCAAAGAATAAAAATGTTGAGTGCTGCACCTGATAAAGCAGGTGAGTTTTACAGGGCTTTTCATTTTTCTTTATTCTCTTATATCTCATTTAGAATTCCAGAAATTAGCGATGAAGTTTACAGAGTAGATGATGCCATGATGGCGGGCTTTGGTTGGGAAATAGGGGCGTTTGAATCTTGGGATACAGTAGGAGTTGCAAAAACGGTTGAAGCCATGCAGGCAGCCGGATATGCTGTTGCACCATGGGTTTCAGAAATGTTGGCTACCGGCGCTACCCATTTTTACAAAGTTGAAAATGGTAAGAGATTATATTATGATATACCATCAAAATCATTCAAAGCCATACCAGGTGGAGAGTCGTTCTTGATCTTAAAAAACCATAGCGATAATTTAGTTTGGAAAAACAGTGCATGTATAAATTACGATATAGGTGAT
>JBKBWE010000153.1:0-6729 GCA_046289145.1 Sediminibacterium sp. | reverse complement strand
GGTTCTGCAACTGGCGCGCTAGCTGAAGATCCAAAGTGGGTTGGTAAAATTGATGAATTAATGGAAGCTGTAGATACCTACATTCCATTGCCTCCTCGCCCAATTGATATGCCTTTCTTGATGTCTGTAGAAGACGTTTTCTCAATTACAGGTCGTGGTACTGTTGCTACTGGTCGTATTGAGCGTGGTATTATCAAAGTAGGTGAAGCTGTTGAAATCGTAGGTTTAATGGAATCTCCATTATCTTCTACAGTAACTGGTGTTGAGATGTTCAAGAAATTATTGGACGAAGGTCAAGCTGGTGACAACGCAGGTTTATTATTACGTGGTATTGAAAAGAAAGATATCCGTCGTGGTATGGTTATCTGTAAGCCAGGTTCTATTACTCCTCACACAGATTTCAAAGGTGAAGTTTACGTACTAAGCAAAGAAGAAGGTGGTCGTCATACTCCATTCTTTAATAAGTACCGTCCTCAGTTCTATTTCAGAACTACAGACGTAACTGGTGAGTGTACTTTACCTGAAGGAACTGAAATGGTTATGCCTGGTGATAATATCGGTTTAACTGTTAAGTTGATTCAACCAATCGCAATGGAAAAAGGTTTGAAATTTGCGATTCGTGAAGGTGGCCGTACAGTAGGTGCTGGTCAGGTTACTGAAATCATCAAATAAATTGCGATACGTCTCTAGGGGCGTAAGGCAAAAAACTATATCTTTACAGAACAAAGTACTTAGCATCCGCTAGGTACTTTGTTTGTAAAAAGAAGTCTAAAAACGGGCATGGTGCAACGGTAGCATACGGGTCTCCAAAACCTTTGATCTGGGTTCGAATCCTAGTGCCCGTGCAAAAATCGTTCACTGAACAAACGATCAATCACGGAAATGAACAAAATAGCGTTATACTTTAAAGAAAGCTACCAAGAGTTACTGGAAAAAGTAACCTGGCCTACATGGATGCAATTACAGCAAAGTACTGTAATCGTTTTGGTAGCAACCGTAATTATCACTGCAATGGTTTGGGTGATGGATTTCTCCAGCAACCAGTTATTAAAGTTAGTTTACTCATTATTCAAGTAACAGCAACATGGAAGCAGTAGAAACAGTTCAAGCCAACGAAGTACCTCAACAAGAAACCAAATGGTATGTGTTGAGAGTAGTGAGTGGTAAGGAGAGAAAGGTAAAGGAATACCTTGATAAGGATATCATCAGAAATGGTTGGCAAGATATTATCAAGCAGATTTTCCTTCCAATGGAAAAAGTCTACAAAGTGCAGAATGGTAAAAAAGTAATGCGCGAAAAAAACTATTTTCCTGGTTATGTGATGATGGAGGTATTAGATGGTAAACTGAATGACGATATGGTTCAGCATATCAGTAATATCAGCAATGTAATGCATTTCTTAACCGATGGTAAGGGCTCTAAAGGTATCATCATTTCTCTACGCAAATCTGAAGTAAACAAGATGTTGGGTAAAGTGGATGAAATGAACGATATGGGTGTTACTATGAGCGAACCTTTCATAGTTGGTGAAACTATCAAAATTATTGAAGGGCCATTCAACGACTTTAATGGAGTTATTGAAGAAGTTAACGACGAGAAGAAAAAGTTGAAAGTAACAGTAAAGATTTTTGGAAGATCAACTCCAGTAGAGTTAAGCTATATGCAAGTTGAAAAACTATCATAAACTCTTTAAATATTTATTTTAAAAAGCCACTTCAATCGAAGTGGCTTTTTAAAATAAATATTTAATATATTTGGCTTCTATTGAATATGAGAGTTGCACATTTAATTATCACTTATACAAATCCTGCTCAAACAGCACGAATGATTAAAAGGATGCAACATCCTGATTTCGATTTTTATATTCATGTTGATGCCAAATTTCCAATAGAATCACACGCCGAAGTTGCCAAAATACCTAATGTATATTTAATTCAGAACCGTGTGGATGTTCAATGGGCTGCATTTAGTACTATTCAAGCTGAATTTAATGGGCTTCAAGAAATTTTAGATTCAGCTCGTACTTATGATTTTATTAGTTTAATGAGTGGTCAAGACTATCCCATTAAAACGGTGGAAGAAATGCAAAACTTTTTTGAAGCAAGAAAGGGAAAGCTATTACTCAAGTACCGCGCATTTACTGGAGAATGGGAAGAGGGGATGATAAGAGTGAACAGGTACCATTTAACTGATTTCAAGTTTAAAGGACAGCATTTTCTAGAACGCATTATCAATAAATTAGTAAAAAGGACCAATCAACCCAAAGGGATGAAATTTTATGGTAGTTCAATGTTTTGGGTCATAAGTCCAGCAGCAGCTGAATATGTTTTGGCTACAGTTGATAGAGACTCAAAAATGAAACGATTTTTCAAATTCTCTTGGGCTCCTGATGAATTTTTGTTTCAAACCATTTTATTAAATTCTCCTTTTGCCCAATCTGTAATAAATGAAAATTGCCATTATTACAAACATCCACCCGATACACCAAGTCCAAAAACTTTTTTATTAGAAGATTTTGACGATATATTGAGCTCAGATAGATTATATGCACGTAAATTTGATATGAATAAAGAGCCTTTGCTTTTAGATAAAATTGATGAATTTCTAGAAAGTCAATCAAAAAAATAAATTTTAGAATATAACCTATTATGGCCTATTTATTAAACTTGGTCAACTTTAAAGATACTCGAGGAGAACTAACAGTATTAGACAATGCAGAAAGGTTGCTTCCATTCAAAATAAAGCGTGTTTTCTATATTTATAATGTAGACGAAACGGCTAGAGGAGGTCATCGGCATCATGAAACCATTCAGGCTGCTATTTGCATTCATGGTTCTTGTAAGGTATGGAATAATGATGGAGAAACCATTCATGAATACCATTTAGATAATCCATCAAAATGCTTAATCCTTGAAACCAAGGATTGGCATAAAATGTATGATTTTACGCCTGATGCAGTTTTGTTGGTTTTCGCCTCAACCACTTTTGATTCATCCGATTATATCTACGAGCCATATCCCGAAAAAGCATGATACCATACGACTGTCTATCTAAAGTAAATGAACCATATACCCTCTTGTTCGAAAAAAGGTTTCGCGAATTTTTGGATAAGGGTTGGTATATATTGGGAGACCATGTAAAAAAGTTCCAAGAAGACTTTGCCACCTATAATCAAATGAATTATTGTGTAGGCGTGGCCAATGGACTTGATGCATTGATATTGGCTATTTGGGCTTTGCATTTGCCCAAGGGCTCAGAAATCATTGTTCCTTCTAATACTTATATTGCTTCTATTATTTCCATCATTCATGCAGGTCATAAACCTGTGTTAGTAGAACCAGATATTGCTACCTACAATATTGATCCAACTAAAATTGAAGCGGCTATAACGGCTAAAACAAAAGCCATCATGGTGGTACACTTGTATGGCAAGTGTTGTGAAATGGATCCCATTCTTGAAATTGCAGATAAATATGGGTTGCAAATTATTGAAGATTGTGCCCAATCACATGGTGCAAAGTACAAAGGAAGAATGGCTGGAACATTTGGTATCATGAGTGGCTTTAGTTTTTATCCCAGCAAAAACTTAGGCGCATTAGGAGATGGGGGAGCGGTGCTGACCAATAGTCCTGAACTCTGTGAAGACCTTAAAATGATCCGCAATTATGGTTCACACGGTAAATATTACAATGAAGTAGTAGGTTACAATTCTAGGTTAGATGAAATTCAAGCAATGTTCCTTGAAATTAAATTGCCTTATCTCGATAAGGTGAATAATCATAAGCGTAAGTTGGCTTCTATGTATTTGGAGCAATTAAAAGAAGATTTTATTTTGCCAGTAGTACATCCCGATTACCATGATGTATACCATATTTTTAATATCCGCCATCCTAAAAGAGCAGAACTGAAAGAATACTTGCAAAAACTGGGTATCGGAACCGAAATACATTACCCTATTCCCCCTAATAAGCAAAAAGCAATGGCCCAATTATTAGGTCATTTGCATTTCCCTATTGCAGAAACCATTCATGAGACTACTTTAAGTTTGCCTTGCTCTGCATGCCACACCGAATTGGCGATACAGCAGGTAATTGATGCATTAAATGCATTTTAGTTTGGTAGAATAGTTTTATTTACTACCTTTGCCGCCCCAAAAGTTCTTTTTTAAAAGAGCGATTGAATTTGGGAGTCCCGATTAAAATCAGGACGCTATAACCAATAAATCAAATAAAATGGCAAAAGAAATCTCTGGCTTTGTGAAGCTGCAGGTGAAAGGTGGTCAAGCCAATCCTGCGCCTCCAGTAGGCCCCGCACTCGGTTCTAAGGGTGTGAACATTATGGAGTTCTGTAAGCAATTCAATGCTAGAACTCAAGATAAAATGGGAAAAGTTGTTCCTGTTTTAATTACTGTTTATTCAGACAAATCTTTCGACTTTGTAATCAAAACTGCTCCAGCTGCTGTACAGCTAATGGAAGCTGCTAAGATTCAGAAAGGTTCTAAGGAAAGCAATCGTCAAAAAGTAGGTAAAGTAACTTGGGAACAAGTTGAAGTTATTGCTAAAGACAAAATGACTGACCTTAATGCATTCACATTGAATAGCGCTATGAGCATGGTTGCTGGTACTGCACGCAGTATGGGTATCACTGTTGATGGTAAAGCTCCATGGGAAAACTAATTTATTCACCTACTTAACTAATTCAAATGTCAATTACTAAAAAAAGAAAAGTAGCGAACACGAAGGTGGATAAATCAAAAGTTTATTCCCTAAAAGATGCTGCTTCACTCGTAAAAGAAATTAACTGTACTAAGTTTGACAGTTCTGTTGATTTACATATCCGCTTAGGCGTAGATCCTAAGAAAGCAGACCAACAAGTGCGTGGTACTGTTTCATTACCTCATGGTACAGGTAAAACCAAGAAAGTATTGGTTTTATGTACTCCAGACAAAGAAGCTGCTGCTAACGAAGCAGGTGCTGATTATGTTGGTTTAGATGAGTTCATTGCTAAAATTGAAAGCGGCTGGGTAGATATTGATGTAATCATTGCTACTCCTGCGGTTATGCCTAAAATTGGTAAACTAGGTAAAGTACTTGGACCACGTAACTTAATGCCTAACCCTAAAACTGGTACTGTAACCAACGATGTTGCTGCTGCAGTAAATGAAGTGAAAGGTGGTAAAATTGCATTTAAGGTAGACAAAACTGGTATTGTTCACGCATCTATTGGCCGTATCTCTTTCTCTCCTGAGAAATTGACTGAAAATAGTACTGAGCTTATCAATGCAATCATTAAATTGAAGCCTTCTTCTGCTAAAGGTACCTATCTAAAAGCAGCAAGTATGGCTAGTACCATGAGTCCTGGTATTGCTTTAGACACCAAATCATTAATGAACTAATCCTGGCGATCCTGCATTGTGGGAAATGACCCGGGTTTTTAAAAAAATTAGTTATGAACAAAACGCAAAAAAACGAAGTAATTGAAGTACTGAAGGAAAAATTTTCTCAGTACAACAACTTCTATATTACCGATACAGAATCATTGACTGTTGAACAAGTTTCTAATTTACGTAGAACTTGTTTTGACAAGAATGTTGAAATGAAAGTTGCTAAAAACACCCTTATCCGTAAAGCATTGGAATCATTAGATGCGGAAAAGTATGCAGGGGTTTTTGATTCTTTGCATAATGTAACTGCTTTGATGTTTTCTGAGAATCCAAAGGAGCCAGCACTTATTATCAGCTCTTTCCGTAAAAAAGGAAACGTTGAAAAGCCATTTTTAAAAGCTGCTTTCATCAATGGTGATATTTATAGCGGAGATAACAACCTTAAAGCACTTACTCAGATTAAAACTAAGAATGAGCTTATTGGTGAAGTTATTGGCTTATTACAATCTCCTGCTAAGCGTGTATTGGCTGGATTGTTACACCACCATGAGAAGCAAGCTGAAGCTGCTGCTCAATAATCAATGTTTAATCCCAATGCCACTGAGGTTAAAATGTGGCAATTTTTATAACCATCCGCTGGAGCAATTGCTTTGAAAGCGGTTTAAAAAGTAAAAAAATGGCAGACGTAAAAGCATTAGCCGAACAATTAGTAGGCTTAACAGTAAAAGAAGTTCAAGAATTAGCTGATGTATTAAAAGCTGATTACGGTATTGAGCCAGCTGCTGCTGCAGTTGTGGTTTCAGCTGGTGACGGCGGTGGCGCAGCTGCTGTTGAAGAAAAAACAGCATTTGACGTTATCTTAGTTTCTGGCGGTGCTAGCAAATTAGGTGTAGTTAAAATCGTTAAAGAATTAACTGGTTTAGGCTTGAAAGAAGCAAAAGACCTAGTTGATGGCGCTCCTAAGCCTATCAAAGAAGGTGTTTCTAAAGCTGAAGCAGATGATTTAGCTGCTAAGTTGAAAGAAGCAGGTGCTGAAGTAGAAATTAAGTAATCAACTTCTACCATACTATTGACCTTCCCCTCGGTAAAACGGGCGGGAAGGTTTTTATTTTTAGTTAATTTATCCCCAAATGGTAGTTTGGCGCAAAATTTGTTTTTGCGTTTCTGTTACATTCCTTAACTTTGCCAACCTTAATTTTGGGCAATTTAGCGGGTGGACATTTTTATCATTGAGTTTTAATGATGAATGAGCCGATTGTACGTTAAGAGGATGTTACAGTTCTCCCCAATAATTTTATCGTATCAAAACCGGTTTTCATTTATATGTCTACAACAACTTTGAACAA
>JBKBWE010000152.1:0-6745 GCA_046289145.1 Sediminibacterium sp. | reverse complement strand
TAGAGCCGTTTTGGAAGTATTAGAGTAGCGGTATAAAAATGGCTTGGAACCATACCACGCTACTTTTCTTTTAGTGATTATTTGTTTGCCAAAAATTTTTACTTCATCATTTTTCCACTCAATATGGTTGAGTAATAACGATAAAAAATCATTGGCTTCCTGGTTATTAAAAACTGCCCCATAGTATTGAACTATTCCATCTTGTGGGAGTATGTTTTCATTGGATTGTTCAAATAAGCTTGACTGCTTCATGTACTGATTTAACCAGCATTTACAATGGCAACAGAATGAATAGCGGCACTCACTTCTTTAATAAGCGAAGGATCTTTTTCTATTGCATTGCCTATAACTATAATGTCTGCTCCCGCCTTACAATTACGATATGCTTTTTCTGGCTCTGTTATTCCACCACCAATAATTAATGGCACATCAATATGTTTGGCTACTTTTTCTATCATTTGTTCAGTAATGGGTCTTTTAGCACCGCTTCCAGCGTCCATGTAAATCAGTTGCATCCCCAACATTTCTCCTGCCATTGCAGTGCACATAGCAATTTCACTTTTATCAGCAGGAATAGGTGATGCATTTGAAATATAACTAACGGTAGTGGGTGCGCCTCCATCAATGACCATATAACCCGTTGGCATAATTTCTAACCCAGACTTTTTAACAAAAGGTGCAGAAATAACGTGCTGACCAATGAGTAATTCTGGGTTTCTACCTGAAATTAACGACAAATACAACAAGGCATCGGCATATTTACTTACTTGAGAAGGCGAGCCAGGGAATAGTATTACAGGTATTGAGCATGATGCTTTGATTTGTTGAATACATTCGTCTAGATGACTGGATATCACCAAACTACCTCCCACAAAGAAATAATCTACATTGGCTTCTACCGATAATTTTACCAATTCTTCAATATTACCTCCGTCTACTTTATCTGGATCAATTAATACGGCAAAAGATTTCTTTCCGTGCTTTTTTCGTTGTGTAATTTGATGGTAGATCGCGTGCTTCATGCCAATTTGGATAGTCTTGCAAAAATGCAGAAAAGTTTTCGTTTAAAGCATTTATTAGTTGGGATCTTGCTTTCTGTTAATATTGGGTCACTTTGTTTAACTTTTTGGGTCAAAAGTATAAACCGTTCATACACCCAAAATTACCTAATAATCTTATTGACACCTGTGCATAATCGGTCAAAACCAACGTGGATTTGAGCTCGCAATTTATCCACCTTCCTTATCCACAAGCTGTGCATATTTACGGTATTGGATTTTGAAAATGGAAAGATATTTTCGTCAACCGCCTCTACAAAATACCGTTTGGCAGGGACCCATTAATTACATTTTAAACATTAACTGCGATATGCCTAATCCACGCGCTCCCAAAGGCTTGCAATTCAGCCGCCGCTTCACCAACGATGGTGTTAGCCCTTACGATATGTTCGAATACGATTACCGCGACAGCGTAATCAAAAACCCGAACGGTGAAAAAGTTTTTGAAATGAATAATGTAGAGGTTCCAAAACAATGGAGCCAGATTGCTACAGATATTCTTGCTCAAAAATATTTTAGAAAAGCAGGTGTACCTCAACCCGATGGTTCTTTGGGAAGAGAAACCAGTGTGAAGCAAGTGGCACATCGTATGGCACATTGTTGGAGAGTATGGGGTGAGCGTTATGGGTATTTTGCTTCTGAAAAAGATGCACAAATATTTTATGATGAATTGGCTTACAGTATTTTAAATCAAGCTTGTGTACCCAATTCACCTCAGTGGTTCAATACGGGTTTACACGAAGTATACGGTATTACTGGAAAGCCACAAGGCCATTATTTTGTGGATCCTAAAGACAGTAAACTTAAAAAGTCTACGAATGCATATGAGCGTCCTCAACCACATGCCTGCTTCATTTTAAGTGTGAGTGACGATTTAGTTAATGAAGGTGGTATCATGGACTTGTGGACCCGTGAAGCTAGAATTTTCAAATATGGTTCTGGTGTGGGAACCAATTTCTCTCAAATTCGTGGTAGCGGCGAAAAATTAAGTGGCGGCGGTACATCAAGTGGATTGATGAGCTTCTTAAAAATTGGAGATCGTGCAGCTGGAGCAATAAAGAGCGGTGGAACAACAAGAAGAGCGGCTAAAATGGTTTGCTTAGACTTAGATCATCCAGAAATAATGGAGTTCATTAACTGGAAAGTGGAAGAAGAAAAGAAAGTAGCTGCTTTAGTAGCTGCTGGATACGATAATGGTTATGAAGGAGAAGCATACGCAACAGTGTCTGGCCAAAACTCTAATAACTCTGTAAGAATCCCTAATGAATTCTTCCATGCGTTAGAAGAAGGAAGAGATTGGGAATTAAAAGCAAGAACAGATGGCAGGGTTATGAAGAAAATACCTGCTAGAGAAGTATGGGATAAAATTTCTTATGCAGCATGGCGTTGTGCTGACCCTGGAACTCAATATGATACTACTATTAACGAGTGGCATACCTGTCCTAAGGGCGGTCGCATTAATGCGTCTAATCCATGTTCTGAGTACATGTTCTTAGACAATACTGCTTGTAACTTGGCATCCATTAACTTGCGCAAGTTTCACAATGACGATAACAATATTTTTGATGTAGAAGGATTTGAATACACTACTCGTTTGTGGACTACTGTGTTAGAAATTTCCGTTTTGATGGCACAGTTCCCTTCTAAAGAAGTAGCACAATTATCTTACGATTACAGAACATTAGGTTTAGGCTTTGCCAACTTAGGTTCTATGTTAATGGTAAGTGGCATTGCTTACGATAGTGAAGAAGCACGTGGAATTGCGGGTGCAATTTCAGCCATCATGACTGGTGTAGCTTATAAAACATCTGCAGAAATGGCTTCTTTCTTGGGCACTTTTGACAAGTACGAAGAGAACAAGGAAGATATGTTGCGTGTAATGCGCAATCACCGTGCAGCAGCATATGATGCTACGGATGCTTATGTTGGAATAGAAATTAAGCCACAAGGTATTAAAGCGCAGTACTGCCCAGATTATATGTTGAAAGCAGCAACCCGTGCATGGGATGATGCGGTTCAATTAGGAGAGAAATACGGTTATAGAAATGCGCAAACCACTGTTATTGCGCCAACTGGAACCATTGGATTGGTGATGGATTGCGATACTACAGGTGTTGAGCCAGACTTTGCTTTAGTGAAGTTCAAAAAATTGAGTGGTGGTGGATATTTCAAAATCATCAATCAATCTGTACCACAAGCTTTAAAGAATTTAGGATACAATCCAGAACAAGCTAAAGCCATTGAGCAATATGCTGTTGGTTCTGCTAGTTTTGAAAATTCACCATTCATCAATAATGCAAGCCTTGCAGCGAAAGGATTTACTACAGCAGAAATTGAAAAATTAAATGGTGCCGCTCGTTCTGCTTTTGAAATTGCGTTCATCTTCAATCGCTTTACTTTAGGTGATGAGTGTATGCAACGTTTAGGCTTTACTCCTGCACAATATGAAGATTGGAACTTCAATTTGTTAGAAGCAATTGGCTTTACCGAAGAGCAAATTGATGCAGCCAACGATTACGTATGTGGAACAATGACCGTTGAAGGTGCACCATTCTTAAAAGATGAACACTTAACAGTATTTGATTGCGCTAATAAATGTGGTAAAAAAGGAGAAAGATATATTCATGCCTATGGCCATATCAGAATGATGGCTGCATGTCAACCATTCTTAAGTGGAGCTATTTCTAAAACCATCAACCTTCCACACGAAGCAACTGTTGAAGAAATTGCAGATTGTTATTTGATGAGCTGGCAGTTGGGGCTTAAAGCAAATGCTTTATACCGTGATGGATCTAAATTAAGTCAACCTTTAAGCAATAAGAGCGAGAAGAAAAAGAAGACAGAAGAAGAAACAGAAGATGTAGCTGCAACACAAGCTGTATTAACAGAAGAGTCAACCATTGTAGATTTAGGTAAATTAACAGTAGATGAATTGTTAGAAGAAGTTACCAAGCGTATGACTGCTTCTACAGATACTGAATTAAAGCGTGCATTGTCTAGAATTGTTGAAAGAAAATCATTGCCTGCTAAACGTAGAGGATTCACTCAGAAAGCCAAAATAGGCGGTCAAGTGGTCTTCTTAAGAACAGGAGAATACAATGATGGAACACTCGGAGAAATCTTTATTGATTTGGCAAAAGAAGGATCTACTTTAAGAAGCTTAATGAACTGTTTTGCTATCTCTGTTTCAGTTGGTTTACAATATGGTGTTCCTTTAGAAGAATTCGTAGACAAGTTTGTGTTTACTCGTTTTGAGCCAGCCGGAATGGTAGACCATCCAAATATCAAAACCACCACTTCACTGGTAGACTTTGTGTTCCGTGCATTAGGATATGAATACCTAAACAGAACCGATTTAGTTCATGTGTTAGACAGACCTACTGTAGGCAATACAGGAGAAGAGGAGGGAGACGCTACTTTTTTGGGAAAGCCCGAACTCAGTAGTATTAGAGTAACTGCTCCTTCAGCCAATACTACTCCTGCCGAAGGTCCTGCTTCCCCCAAATTACAGCGTGCAGCAGCTACTTCTGCAGCAGCCGGTAATAGTGGAATGGATGCGGTAAATGCAGCAGCTAAGAGTATGCAAAGCGATGCGCCTGCATGTAGTACCTGCGGTCATTTAACCATCAGAAGTGGTACATGTTATAAGTGTTTAAACTGTGGCACCAGTATGGGTTGCAGTTAATTCGATAGCAGTTAATCCCTGCCCTAAAAAACATCTCCTCTGGATTCATCTAGGGGAGATTTTTTTTGGTTTACTCAAAAGTGCTAATTACTAATACCTGTATTAATTTCCTTTGTGATTTTCCATATACCCTTTTGATATGACATTTCTGTGAGAATAGAGAAAAGCGCTCTCTCATTTTTGTCTGAAAACGAGTACGAGATATATGCTTTGCTTTTAGCCTTATTAAAGATTAAATGATTGAAATATATTGTTCCTAATAGGTTAATATGGTTACTTTTTTTTACTAAAATATTTGTATCAATCATTTTCATTTCAATAAGTTTTGCTATTTCTTGATTCGAGAAAGGTTGCTCAAATAAATTGCCTTTCGTGTCAAAATTTGATGTTATTCTATCAAAAATATCAGAAAAAAGTATTTTATTTTGGGAGAGGTAAATTAAATCTGGAAGGTCGTTTTGTCGAATTTGATTGGGCTCTGCTAATAAACTACCTGTCTTTTTTACTGTTGTATCGAAATAAACACTTTTTACAAGTGTTGTAAGAGGTAAGTTTTTTGTTCCATTACAGGATAATAGAACAAATAAGAAAATTGAATATTTATTTATAAATAATTTCATGATAGTTACTTCAAAAATATTATTGTGATTGTTTTAAAATAAACTCCCAGGCTTCACCTGGGCTACCTATATGTTGACCGTAAACATAAGTTTCCCATCCAAATCCATAATCAAAGGTTTTTTCAAAAAATCCGTTTAGCGTATTTGCATAATGCACTGTTTCATGCATAGTAACTATGAATATGAACAATGCAT
Organism: Sediminibacterium sp.; assembly: GCA_046289145.1. GTDB lineage: Bacteria > Bacteroidota > Bacteroidia > Chitinophagales > Chitinophagaceae > Sediminibacterium. The sequence goes on along the minus strand of JBKBWE010000152.1, from coordinate 1,187 downwards.
AAGCCTCTTCTTTTATATTTTCGATACTTCTTTCCATGTCAAGAATATCATCAAGGTTGAACTCTATAATACTTGGATTCTTAGGATCAAAATGAGCATACCTATGTGGTCCTTGATAATTAGGCGGATTTAAGTTTTTTACAATAATTTCTGCACCTCTCCCAAATTGCAGTATTTCAAAAAGTTTTTGATTATCTGCGAAATGCCCATAAGATTTTAATCCATCTAAAACTTTAGAATTTTTTAATGCTCTAGAATAAAGAGTTTTTATAAGTCGATAAAACTTTGGGTATAATACTTCATAATTGCTATTTATAGGAAATTTGTGAATAATAATTGCTTCCAAGGGGTCAATGTAAGGGGTGCCACCACCATTGCCAACACAATTTGCTTTAATTGTTTGCGTTCCTGAATTTAAGTTGATTTCTGTGGTTTTATTACAATCACTTGGCCCTGTGCACCAACTATATAAATATTCCCAATTTTCCGAACCATCAGAATAATATGTTACTCGATAAGTATCGTAACATTGGTTTAGTGAAGCAGCTTTAATATTACCAGAATTAAATTTTGTTTTGTTGAAATTCTTTTTTGTAAATACATCTTCCCCGTTTTTCAGACCAATTTCAACAAGAAATTTTCTTGTGATTGAGTAATAGGATATTGTACCAGTAAAGTTTAGTACTCTTTTGAGCTGATAATTTTTTATTATTTCTGTTGTAGTAAGGTTTTGTGTCTCTTTAATTTTGTAAACTGAAACAATTATTCCTGAATCAATTTTATTTACTTTTAAATTATAAAAAAAACTCAGGGCCAATTTTTCGGTATTAATATATAATTGCATAGTTATCAAAAGCTGATTTTCTTTATAACTGTCAACTTTTAAACTACTCCAATTCATATTTCTAATTAACGAATCAAGTTCTATCTTCTCACTTGAAGACGATTGTTCTTTAATTGAATCAAGGTAATACTTGATTTGTTTAATTGACTTTTCTATGATTATATTATCGTTCGATTTATTGTAATCTTTTTTGCTGCAAGCAAGAAATGAAAAAAATATAATTGCAGTTAAAACAATTTGAATTAAATTAAATTTTAACTTCTTTCGGTTATTAATGTGAAGTGTGGGGGGGGGGTATACTTTAATTGCATTAGTATTTATTTATTGTTTAAAATATTAATAT
>JBKBWE010000151.1:0-6781 GCA_046289145.1 Sediminibacterium sp. | reverse complement strand
CATGAGCTTAAAGCCAACACCGCAACCACACAATTCTTTATATGGATAGTTGCAATCTTTTTGTTTGGGATTTAATATAGCAACTGCAGCTGGAATTATTTCATCTGGCAAATGGTGGTCGCAAACTATAAAATCTATTCCTAGGCTTTTTGCGTAGGCAATTAAATCTGCTGATTTGATTCCACAGTCAAGTGATATAATTAAACTAAATCCATTTTCTTTTGCAAAGTCAATTCCAATTTTTGAAATACCGTATCCTTCTTTATATCTGTGTGGAATGTAAAAGTCGACAGGTTCATGTAATGATTGTAAAAACTGGAACATACTTGCTACAGAAGTTGTTCCATCAACATCATAATCTCCGTAAACTAAAATTCGTTCTTCATTTTCAAAAGCAAGCAAAATACGGTCCACTGCTTTTTGCATATCTTTCATTAGCCATGGACTGTGCAAATGTTCAAGGCTTGGTCTGAAGTATTCTTTTGCTTTATCATAATCATTAATACCCCTTTGAGCCAATATGGTACATAGTGTTGCATTAATTTTTAATGAAGCTTGTAGAGATGCTACTTCAACCGAGTTTGTTGATAATATGTTCCATCTTTTTTGCATTAATATTCTCTATCAGTAGTATACCTTACCAGCTCTTCTAATGCATCTCTAATAGGGGAGGTTGGAAAACGATACAATAATTCTAAGGCTTCGTCTCTATAATTAAACATTTTTTTAGTTGCGTAATCAATTCCACCAAGATTCTCAACTTGTTCAATTACGAATGCCACTTTATCTTTTTGTGTATTCTGATTTTTGACGATATAAATAATTTGTTTCTTGATGGATGGGCTGCAATTATTCAATATGTAAATTAAAGGCAAGGTCAATTTTTTCTCTTTTATATCATTGCCTGTAGGTTTGCCAATATTTTTACTACTATAGTCGAATAGGTCATCTTTTATTTGAAAAGCCATCCCTACTTTTTCCCCAAATAATCGCATGGTTTCTATGTCTGTAGGATCAGAAAAAGTGGTAGAAGCACCCGCTGCACATGCAGAAGCTAATAATGATGCTGTTTTACCATTGATGATTTCGTAATAAACTTCTTCGCTTAAATTCAGGTTTCTAGATTTTTCAATTTGTAAAAGTTCCCCCTCACTCATTAATCTAACCGCTTCGGAGAGTATTCTTAAAACTTCATGGTCTTTGTTGTTTAAAGACAGCAATAATCCCTTTGATAACAAATAATCGCCCACCAAAACAGCAATTTTGTTCTTCCAAAGTGCATTTATTGAGAAAAATCCCCTTCTTTCCATTGATTCGTCAACCACATCATCGTGAACTAAGGTTGCAGTATGTAATAATTCTACCAATGAAGCTGCGCGATAAGTGCTTTCATTAATGGTGCCGCCCAAACGAGCGCTTAATAGCACAAACATTGGTCTTAGCTGCTTCCCTTTGCGCTTTACAATGTATTGCATAATGCGGTCTAACAACGCCACCCTGCTCTTCACTGCCTCTCTAAAATGAACTTCAAATTGCTCCAGTTCGCTCGAAATAACCTTTTTTGCTAAATTCATGTTATAATTATGCTGCAATATACCTATGAATCCGACAAAATAAACTGTTAAAAGCAGCGTTTATAGTATATTCGCAGTCCTTATCTATCGTTCACCCCCCAGGATAGTAATTTTGAGTATTTATATAAAAAATAAGTACTTTTACGGCGATTATAATTAATTATTAAATCAAATATCGATTATGGCAAGCAAGAAGCTCCTTTTACTAGTTGTATTATTTGTGTCCGCACAGTTTGCAGCTAATGCACAAACAGATTGGGGTTGGGATTGGAAAGATACTTCCAAAATAGCAGTAAAAGATCTGCCCCAGCACAACGAATTCATGAACAACCAGTATCCTTACCCTGCAAAACCAAGAAGTCAGTGGGAATTAGGTTTTAACTTAGGACCAACTTGGTTAGTAGGTGATATTAAAGCAAAAACTGGCTTAGGTTATGGCGTTTCTTTAAGAAAAGCCCTTGGCCATATTTTTTCTTTTAGAGGTTCTTTAACTGGAGCATCAACTTCAGGTACACCTAATGCTTATGGCGTTGGTGTTGGTCAAACTGCTTACAAGAATTCAATGTATGCTTTAGGTTTTGACTTTATCGCTTCTTTAAATACTCCTAGCTATTACAGAGGAAATCCTAAAACCAATTTGTATGTTTTAGCAGGTTATAGCTTATTAGGTTCTAAAGCTCAATACCAAGGTGCTCCAGGTAATCAACCTGGCGGCTACAATATTTTCTATGGTCAGCGTGCTGGACAAGCTTATACGCAAGATGGTTTAATTACCACAATGTTTGGTAATTCTATCAATAATAGAAAATCTTGGGCTTTAATGCACGCTTGGAACTTAGGTTTCGGTGCTGCTTTCAAAGTGAGTGATAAAGTAAACATTGGCTTAGAGCAGAAGTTTATTTTCACTGCTGGTGGATACGATTATTTAGATACTTGGAAAGATGTTAGAAACGAGAATAATGATTACTTCAGCATGACAACTGCTAGAGTGAACATCAATATTGGTGATAATAGCAAAAAAGTTCAACCTCTTTACTGGATTAATCCAAACAACTTTATTTATAGCGAGTTAAACTCACCTAAGCATATGAAAATGCCTAAAGTGGTTTTACCTGATGCAGATAAAGATGGTGTAACTGATCAGTTTGATATGGAACCAAATACCCCAGCTGGTGCTCCAGTTGATTCTCATGGTGTTTCTAAAGATACTGATGGAGATGGTGTTCCTGATTACAGAGACAAAGAGTTATTAACTTCTCAAAAATGTTTCCCTGTAAACAATGATGGTATTGGTACTTGTCCTGAAAATCCTTGCTGCAAGGAAATTAAAGAAATGGTATCTAATATGCAAGCTACTCAAAAGCCATCTTGCACCATTAGCGCTCTACCAAGCGTACAGTTTAAAGGAACTACTACCAAATTAAGTAAAGATGCAATGGTTGTTTTAAGTGCAGCTGCTGCTCAATTAAAAGCAAATCCTACTTGTAACGTGAAAGTAATTGGTTACGGTGCAACAAGCAAAGCTGCTCAGCAACAAAGCTGGGAGCGTGTAAATGCAGTTATTAAGTACTTAGTTGAAAAGCAAGGTATTGCTGAAAGCAGATTGTTATTTGTTTATGCTCAGGATGGCAAAGCCGGCACTGTAGATTTACAAGGAACAACTGAAGAAGGTCCTAATAGCGTACCTGCTCCTCATCCAAACTTGAAAAGCAGAAACTAATAATATAGTTAGATATAAAAAAATGCCCCGAAAATCGGGGCATTTTTTTTATGTGCTATACTGAAAAGTAAAGAGGCAATTTTGCTTAAAAGGCTGACTAATCAATGATTAACTGTTTAATCTTTCAAAATGAAGCTCTCCAAAATTTTGAAGTGAGGTTAGCTTAAGATCTGCTGCGCCCCAGCGTTCATCTTTATTTAAAGAATGATGAGGTATGATTACACATTTCATTCTAGCAGCTTTTGCTGCAATAAGTCCATTAAAAGAGTCTTCAAAACATATGCATTCTGTTGGTTTACTATGCATAGCTTCAGCACAATTTAAATAAACTTGAGGATGGGGTTTTCCGTAGGGTAAAAATTCGGCTGATGCAGTTGCAGATAAATAGGCATCTATTCCTGTCATTTGAACAACCAAGTCAATCAGTTCTGGAGGTGAAGAAGTTGCGAGACCTATTTTAAATTGTTTATTAGCAAAGAATTCAAAAATATGTGGTACACCAGGCATTATACTTGCTTTTTCTTCAATTCTTTTTAATACGCCTGCTACAATATTTTTTTCTGCATCAATTGCATATGCCATATCAATTCCAAAATAGCCAAACCACCATTGTACAAACTCTTTGGTTCTTAAGCCAGTAGTACTTGCGTACATGCTGTCTGTCAGTTTTACTCCGTATTGATTAAATACTGCTGTAGCCGCTTCATTCCACAGTGGTTCACTGTCTATTAATAAGCCATCAATATCAAAAATCACTGTTGTTAAAGCCATTGTTTATTTTTTCTGGTGCAAATGTATAATACATTCCTTATTTTGCACTGCTGGCCAATTATTATCGACATGAATTTAGTGGAGAGAATAAAAAATATACGGGTTGTTAGATCGTTCGTTTATGGAATAGTAGGAATGGCAACATATCCTGGTCTTGCTCTAATTAATTCCATTAAAATTGAGGGTACTGAACATTTGCGTAAACTTCCAAAAAATAATGTGCTTTTTGTGAGCAATCACCAAACGTATTTTGCAGATGTAATCACATTTATCCATATTTTCTGTGCGGTAAAATGGAGGAAGCAAAATAAATTGGGATTACCCTATTACTTATTGAATCCTTTTACAAATATCTATTTTGTAGCTGCTGAAGAAACCATGAATGGGAGTATGATAAGTCGATTATTTAAATTGGCAGGTGCACTAACTGTAAAAAGAACTTGGAGAGCAGAAGGTCAAGATATAAGTAGAAATAGAGATGAGTCTGATACACAAAAAATTGATCAGGCGCTTAATAAAAGTTGGGTAATCACTTTCCCTCAAGGTACCACCAAACCCTTTGCGCCTGGTAGAAGAGGAACTGCGCATATCATTAAGAACAATCAACCAGTTGTTGTTCCTGTAGTCATCAATGGATTTTGGCGGGCATTCACTAAGAAAGGATTGAGCTTTAAAAAGAAAGGATCATTGTTGTCTGTTCGTTTTAAAGAACCATTAATTATTGATTATACGAATTCTGTAGATCAAATACTTGACCAAGTGATGGAAGCAATTGAGCAAAGCAAGAACTTTATGCTCAAAGGTAAACACCATTTAATGAGTAAATTAGATAAATAATTAAGCTTCTTTAAAGAATAATGCTTTTAATTCGTTGGCATCGTCTGGTTTCATTTTACCAGCCAAAATAAGCCTCAATTGTCTTCTTCTTAAAGCACCATCAAATAATCTTTTTTCATCTTCCGATTCTGGAATTAGTGCTGGTACCGTTCTTGGTTTTCCATTGGGATCAAGTGCTACAAATGTGAAGAAAGCCTCATTACTTTCGTATCTGTATTGATGTAATAAATCTTCGCCCCAAACTTTTAAATGAATTTCCATAGAAGTATTAAACGCCCTACAAACTTTGGCTTCTATATGAACTACATTGCCTAGTTTAATGGGGTTTTTAAAACTCAAATTATCTACAGAAGCAGTCATGCTCGGTGTATTGGAGTGTTTGCCAGCTGCAATACCAGCAGCAATGTCCATCCAGTACATTAATCTTCCCCCCATTAAATTTCCGAATGTATTGGTGTCGTTCGGTAATACCAATTCGTTCATAATGGTAAAACTTTCACTAGACTTTTTTGCTTCCATAATTTTTATTTGTCTTGCAAATATAGGTTAGCTTATGTTGCCGTTTTGTTTAAATCGTTGTGCTTTCAAGGGTTTGTAAAAAGGTAGGGTCAACACTTGCTCCAATGCCCGCGACTTCATTAATACGCAATTCCATGCCAATATATTGAGCTCCTCCTATAACAGGATCTATTTTGTGACCTAATAAACAAGTGTCTAAATCGTAATAAATAATATTCGTTTTTGCCATTGCAAAATGTACTTTGGCGGTAAGGGCTAGTCGGCTTTCTAACATACCCCCCATCATACACGGGATATTGTTTTTTTCTGCAACTTCATTTATTTTGATGGCTTCTGCTATGCCTCCACTTTTAGCAAACTTAATATTGATAGATGCACAAGCTTTATTGCGTATAATTCTTTCTGCATCGTGATGGGTATAAACCGATTCATCTGCCATTAAAGGTATTGGAGACTGAATACAAAGCTGAGGAAGCAATTCATCATCATAAGTGCGCATGGGTTGTTCGCAAAATTCAATATTATATTTTCCTAATTCGGTTAATGCTGTTATTGCATCTTCATAAGACCAGCCTTGGTTGGCATCAATTCTAATTGCTGTATTATTGCCTATGGCAGATCGGATGGCTTTTATCCGTTCAATATCTGTTGCAGGGTCTTTACCTAATTTAACTTTTATTGTAGAAACACGTTGTTGTACAAATTCAACGGCTTGTGCTGCCATATTTGAGGGTGTATCAATACCAATGGTTAAGTCGCTAACAATTTTTTTTACTGATCCTCCTAAATAAGCATACAACGGCTTATTAACAGCCTTCGCGGCTATATCGTGTAACGCAATATCAAATGCACTTTTTGCTGTATAGTTTCTTGCTGTAAATAAGTCTAATTCTTGCATTCGAGCAGCAATGTCTAAAGGGTCTTTGTGTTTTAAAATGGTTGCAAACGCTTTACCCATTTCATAGCAAGTGGCTTGTGTTTCTCCAACAATCATAGGGAAGGCAGAGCATTCTCCGTATCCTGTAATTCCTTCATTGGTATGAATAACTACCAATAAATTTTGTGCAAAATCCATTGTGCCAGTTGCAATGGTAAAAGGCACCATAGGAATTGAGTAGCGATAAATTTGTATTGAAGTAATTTGCATGTGCAAATTTCTCTAATTATTGGTAATAGCGTTCACATTTTTTCCAATAACTAAAAAAACTGCCATGGTATTGATTTACCTGGTCAAATAGCCAAGCCCTTGGTTCCATTTTGCCAATATAATGATTGTTTAAAGGATGTTCTTTGTAAATAATAGTTGTGTCTAGGGCTAGTTTTTTTAATGAATCAAAAGTCCCCGTATAAACTTGTATGC
>JBKBWE010000150.1:0-6791 GCA_046289145.1 Sediminibacterium sp. | reverse complement strand
ATTTTAAAGGCCTACGTAAATTTTTGGCTACCTTTAAGAAAACAAAAAATAAATGAACATGCGCAAATACAATAGAAGATTGTTCTTAAAGAACAGCGGCAAAGCAACATTAGCGGCAGGTATTGGCATGAGTGTTCTCCCCAATATAGTTTTAGCTGCTGAAGGCAATAGTTTTACACAACAAGCATTGCCTTATGCATATAATGCATTGGAACCTTTTATAGATGCTACAACAATGGAAATCCATTACAGCAAACATGCAGCTGCTTATGCTAAAAATTTAGCTGATGCTTGTGTGGCCGAAAAGGTAAATACAGCAACTGTTTCGTTAGAATCATTAATGCATAATATTAGCAAGTATTCAGCTAAGATGCGTAACAATGGAGGCGGTCATTTTAATCATGAATTTTTTTGGAAATGCATGAAACCTGGAACAAGTAGTTTGCCTTCCCCCAAAATATTATCGGCCATCAATCAATCTTTTGGATCAATTGAAGCATTTAAAGCACAGTTTTCAGATGCTGCAAAAAATAGATTCGGAAGTGGCTGGGCTTGGCTGGTTCAAAATACAGATGGGAAATTAATTTGTGGCTCAACTGCTAATCAAGACAACCCTTTAATGGATATAAGTGAATTAAAAGGAAAGCCCTTATTAGCTTTGGATGTTTGGGAACACGCTTATTACCTAAAGTACCAAAATAAACGACCTGATTATATCAATAACTGGTTCAATTTAGTTAATTGGAGTTTTGTTGAACAACAATTAGCATAATCGATACAGTCCTAATAATCATTGATTAAACATATTGAAAACAAAAAGTATGAAAGTAAGTTTGAATTGGAAAGAAGCATTGGCATTTGACGCAACTGGTGAAGATGGTCATGTAGTAAGAATTGATACTTCTAAAGAAAATGGTGGATTAGACAGTGGTATGAATCCAAAGCGTTTGCTATTAGCTTCACTTTGCGGATGCAGTGCTATTGACGTGATTGAAATATTGAACAAAATGAAAGTTGGTTTCAGCAAATTAGAAGTTACTGCTGAGGCCGATCAGACCGAAGAACATCCAAAAACATTTACGCATATTGACCTAGTTTATCATTGCGATGTTAAACCCGAAGATGAAGACAAATTAAAGCGAGCTGTTTCATTATCGATGGATAAATATTGCGGTATATCGGCCATGTTGGCTAAGCATTGTCCTATTAATTATAGTACACAGTTGATCTAGCTTAGTTTTTCAACCCACTTGCGAATCACTTTGTAAGCAATAAGGTATTTAATAAACAGGAGCATACAGTATTTGAAAGATATCCAATTGATGTCTAGTACTAAAGCGCCCCAAGCTTGCTTTAAGGCTGCTTCCGTATCATTCAATTCATGGTAAACTTTATGTGATAGTTGAGCAAAGTGTTGAGAGAAATATTTTTTAGACATTGCATTTACTTCGTCTCTAACATCCAATGGCAAGTACGCTCTAATAATGCCAATTACTTTGGTAACGTCTTCAATGTTTTTACCAGACTTTAATGCTTCTGAGTAAAGTGCTTTACCATGAATTCTAAAATTGGCCAATACTTTAGGAACATAGGCCAATTCTGCATGAGCAGCAATTCTTACGGTCATTTCCCAGAACTCCCCATGCTCAGCTCCAAAGAAACTACCCAATTTTTCGTAAGTGGTCCTTTTAATAACCATAGCAGAAGGCTCTGTATTTTGTCTGAGGGCAACGGCTTTAACCCAGTTTTTTAATAAGCCCCTTTCTTTTGCCAAGGGCTGGTGTTTCCAAATAGGTGTTCCTCTTTCATTAATATATTGGAATTCAGTAAAAGCCGCTCCTACTCTTGGGAATTCATTAAACAGCGATAAAATTTCATCGTAAAAACCTGGCATTACGTAATTATCCCCGTATAAGAGGTGTACATACTTCCCTCTTGAAAGTTTAATACATGTTTCTAAGTTTCTTAACCTTCCTACTTTACTTGGTTGTCTAAAATATCCGATTCGCCCTTTGCCTGTGTCTTTAACCAATTGCTCAACATCTCCATCGGTACTCGCATCGTCTACCACCAACATCTGCATAATACCCATTCCTTGATCTAACTCTAATATGGATAACAATGTAGTGTTTAAATAAGTGAACGTATTGTCAACAGCAATCATCACGGACCAAATAGGCTGATCTGTTTCATCATGCAGTGGTGCAATAAGCGGTGGCCTAGAAGGTATTCTCTCTCGTTGTTCTGGTTTACGCATTTCGGGGGTTAATGTTCCAAATAAATTACCCTAATTTGGATGCTAAAAATAAAGCAAATTTGCTTAACACCCACTAAATAAGGCTTTTATGTACCAAAGTAAACAGAATTTTGTGGTTCAAAAGTGGGTTACAGCGCTAAGTGTAGTCTTATTTGTGCTAAAAATCACCGCTTATTATTTAACCGATTCATTAGCCATTCTCTCAGATGCATTAGAAAGTATTGTTAATATAGTAGCTGGTTTTATAGGATTATACAGTTTATATGTTGCTTCCAAACCACGTGACAAAGACCATCCATATGGTCATGGAAAAGCAGCATTTATTTCAGCAGCGGCAGAAGGGAGTTTAATCATAGCCGCCGGAATTTTAATCATTTACGAGACCATTGTAAATATGTTGGCCAATCATACCGTACAACAATTAGACCAGGGTATGTGGTTGGTTGGGGCTACCGCAGTCCTCAATTATATTGCCGGAGCAATTTGTATCAAGATTGGTAAAAAGAATAAATCATTGGCATTAGAAAGTAGCGGTAAGCATTTGCAAATTGATACATTCTCTACTGTAGGTGTTTTATTGGCCATTGCCCTGATGTACCTCACCCATTTATATTGGATTGATAAACTAATCGCATTTATATTAAGTGGCTGGATTATGTACAATGGATATACCATTTTACGTAAATCATTGGCCGGAATTATGGATGAAGCAGATGAACAGATGCTTAAAGCCTTTATTCAAGTATTAAACAACCATAAAAAGCCCAATTGGATAGATTTACACAATTTAAGAGTAATCAAATACGGAGATTTATTACATATTGATTGTCACTTAACCCTACCTTGGTATTTGAATATTCATGAAGCTCATTTAGAAATTGATGAATTGTCTAATTTAATCAAATCCAATTTTGGGGATGCCATTGAACTATTTGTACATACAGATGGGTGCTTGAATTTTAGTTGTGCTATTTGTACCAAAAAAGAATGTGCCGAAAGAACCCAACCATTTCAACAACAATTGAATTGGACAATCGAGAATGTAATCTCAAATCAGAAACACAGTCTTGCCAAGCAGGTTTAAAATAGGTAACTTGCATGCTCAAATAATACCATTATGGATAGTTGGAAACAATACCAAGAAGCGAATAAAGAACAATTTTTAGCAGAATTAATTGACTTATTAAAAATACCCAGCATTAGTGCCCGGTCTGAAAATAAAGCGGATATGTTGCATTGTGCAGAAGTGGTAAAACAAAGACTTGCTGAAGCAGGTGCCGATACTGTTACTATTTATCCTACGCAAGGTCATCCAATTGTTTATGCAGAAAAAATAATTGATCCAAGCAAACCGACTGTGTTGGTTTATGGCCATTATGATGTGCAGCCAGCAGACCCGTTAGAGCTTTGGCATAGTGGTCCATTTGAGCCGGTAATAAAAGAAGGGAAAATTTACGCTCGAGGATCCGCTGATGATAAGGGACAATTTTATATGCATGTAAAAGCATTGGAAACATTTACAAAAACCAATTCATTTTGTACCAATATTAAATTTTTGATTGAAGGCGAAGAAGAAATTGGCAGTCCTAATTTGGCGGAATTTGTTAAAGCCAATAAGGACCTTTTAAAAGCAGATGTGATTTTAATTTCTGATACTTCTATGTTAAGTATGGAAAATCCATCCATAGATATTGGTGTGCGAGGATTAAGTTATATAGAAGTAGAAATTACGGCTGCCAATAGAGATTTACACAGTGGAGTCTATGGAGGAGCAGTAGCCAATCCAATCACCATTCTAGCGCAAATGATTGCTTCATGTCATGATCAAAACAATCATATCACCATACCAGGTTTTTACGACGACGTAGTTGAAGCAACTCCAGCAGAAAGAGAAAAAATGGCCAAAGCCCCATTTGATGAATCAGCGTATAAAGCAGATTTAGGCATCACTGAACTATGGGGAGAAAAGGGATTCACGACCAATGAAAGAACTGGTATTAGACCAACATTAGAAGTGAATGGAATTTGGGGTGGCTATACAGGTGAAGGTGCTAAAACAGTTTTGCCTTCTAAAGCAACTGCAAAAATTTCTTGCAGGTTAGTACCCAATCAATCTTCAGCAATAATTACTAAAAAAGTATTGGATTATTTCCACAGTATTGCACCTGCAGGTGTCACTGTAAAAGCAGCTGAACACCATGGAGGAGAACCTTATATGACTCCAATTGATTCTATTGAATACAGAGCCGCCGCCAAAGCCGTTGAAACCTGTTTTGGAAAAGAACCTATACCTGTTAGAGGAGGAGGAAGTATTCCTATTTGTGCTTTATTCGAAAAAGAATTGGGATTGAAAATTGTATTCCTAGGTTTTGGATTAGACAGTGATAATTTACATAGCCCTAACGAAAAATACAATTTAGAAAATTACTATAAAGGCATTGAAACCATTCCTTACTTCCACCATTATTTTGCAGAAATGAAACAATAATCATGGCGGTTGAAAAAGAAAAACTACGCATAGATAAATACCTCTGGAGTATTCGGCTCTTTAAAACAAGAAGTCAAGCAGGTGATGCATGCAGCAAAGGGAAAGTAAAATACCATGGAGATTCAGTAAAATCATCTAGGGTGGTTGCTATTGGTGATGAATATGAAGTAAAAACAGAAGGTAAAAAATGGGTGATTAAAGTTACCGGCCTTTTGCATACTAGGGCAGCATATCCTGAAGCTATCAAGCATTATATTGATATTACGCCAGCAGAGGAACTAGATAGAATTAAATTTGAGGCATCTAGTTTTCACACAGGTAAAAGGTTAAGTAAAGTAGGTAGACCTACTAAGAGAGATAGAAGAGACTTAGGCGAATTCATGGATTAAAGAATCCTTTTAATTATTGACTATGATGACGATTGATATAATTACTGTGGTGCCAGATTTACTGGAAGGTCCTTTTAGTCATAGTATCATGAAAAGGGCGCAAGACAAAGGATTGCTGACCGTACGAACACATAACTTAAGAAAATGGGCCATCAATAAACATGCACAAGTAGATGACTATCCTTTTGGTGGTGGAGCTGGCATGGTGCTAATGTGCGAACCGTTGGCCAATGCAATTGAAGAGCTTCAACGCACTACTACTTATGATGCTATCATATATATGACTCCAGATGGCAAAACCTTTGATCAACCTATGGCCAATCAATTATCTATGTTGGAGCATCTCTTAATTATTTGCGGGCATTATAAAGGAATTGACCAAAGAATAAGAGACCAGTATATTTCTATGGAAATTTCAATTGGCGACTATGTATTAAGTGGCGGGGAATTAGCTGCAGCTGTAGTGGTAGACGCTATAGGAAGATTGATTCCTGGTGTTTTAAGCGATGAAACTTCTGCCCTAACCGATTCCTTTCAAGATAATTTATTAGCCCCACCTGTATATACTCGTCCAGCCGATTTTAGGGGAATGAAAGTTCCAGAAATCTTGCTTCAAGGTGACCCCAAAAAGGTAGAAGATTGGCGTTTTGAACAATCGGTTGAAAGAACCAAAACAAGAAGACCTGATCTTTTCAAAGAAGATTAATTGGGCGCTTATCCGTTCATTCTGCCACTAACCATATTAAATAAGTCTTACTAGCATAAATTATATCAAATTTGCAGCGGCTAAAACCAACTTATCCATGCCGCTAAAGTTTATGAGAGTTTTCTTTTTGTTTTGCTTTACTGTATTTATTTCTCAATTAACTGCTCAAGTGCGGAATGGAGAAACTTTTCAAAAGGATTACCAAATCAAAATTGCTAAAACAAATACCCCCCTTAAAATAGATGGGCTATTTGACGAAGAAGTTTGGAGTCGTGCGCAAAAAGTAAGCTCCTTCTGGGAAAAATATCCAGACGATAAAAAAAAGGCCAAACACGCTACCGAAGTTCAAACGGCTTACGACGATAAATACTTGTATGTAGCCTATACGGCTTTTGATTCAGGAAAAGTATTTATACAAAGTCTTAAAAGAGATATAGGCCACGACGGAAACGATTGTGTTGCATTGGTAATTGATCCTGTAAATACTAGAAACAATGGATTCTTCTTTGTAGTAAATGCTTATAATGCGCAAAGCGAGGACCAACTAATATCTGGTGGAGATGGTGTTTCCTTCAGTTGGGATCAAACCTGGTTTTCAGAAACGAAACGCTATGGAGACAGATGGACAGCTGAGATTGCAATACCTTTTAAATCGATTCGTTATCCTGCAGATAAAAAATTATGGGGAATCAATTTTGTAAGAGTAGATACAAAAACCAATGAGTACTCTACTTGGACCAATGTTCCAGTAAATTTTGCTTCACATGATGTTGGATACACAGGAGCTTTGGTATGGGAAGACGCTCCACCCAAACCAGGGGCCAATACTGTACTTGTTCCATTTGTTACCACTGAAGTAACAGAAAGTAGATTAAACGGAGATCCCATCAACGCCAAGCCGAATGCGGGTTTTGACGCAAAAATTGGATTAACTTCCTCGCTCAATTTAGA
>JBKBWE010000149.1:0-6806 GCA_046289145.1 Sediminibacterium sp. | reverse complement strand
ATCACCCTTTAGCAGATTGGGTATTTTACTTGCCGATGGACAGTCCTTCCAACGCTGCTGAATTTATTGACCTAGTAAAACCTTCTATTGCATTATTTATTAAATATGAATTTTGGCATTTTTATTTAGCTGAATTAAAGAAGCGCCAAATTCCTACCTTATTAATTTCAGGAATATTTAGACCATCCCAATTATTTTTTAAGTGGTATGGAGCATTTTATAGAAAGATGTTGTTGAATATTACCCATTTTTTTTTGCAGGATAAAGGTTCTGCTGATTTGATTAAAGACCTTGTATTTCCAAATAGTATTAGCATATCTGGTGATACTAGATTTGATAGGGTACTTACAATTGCTGCTGCAAGAAAACAGTTCCCCATCATTGAACAATTTTGTAAAAATGATCCCATAATAATTGCCGGAAGCACTTGGAGTGACGACGATAAAGTATTACAACATTTTACCAAAGTTCATCGAAATGCAAAATTCATTATAGCTCCCCATCATATAAATGATGAAAGATTAGCCGAATGTTTGCAACGTTATCCATCTGCTGTATTACTTTCTGAATATGCGTCTTCAACAGAAAAGCAACAAACTAATTATCAAACCTTAATCATAGACAATGTAGGCATGCTGAGTTCATTATACTATTATGCAACTATCGCATTTATAGGAGGAGGATTCACCAATGAAGGAATTCACAATATATTAGAAGCAGCGGTTTTTGGCAAACCTGTTGTGTTTGGACCAGTTTATGAAAAGTATTTAGAGGCAGTAGAAATGGTGGAAATAGGTGCTGCTTTTAGCGCAGAAACAGCTCTTGAGATGGAAGCATTATTAGATGAATTACTTAATGAAAAGGCTAAAAGAAACAGATCAGGCCAATTAGGATCCAATTATGTTTCCTCTAATGCAGGGGCTTCAGATAAAATTCTTGACTATATTCAAGCGAATCTTCTCTTAACCAATTGATCAAACAACTGAACGGTAGGATTTTCTTCTGTCCAACTTAACTTCACTTTCAATTCACGTTGAATCCAGTACTGGGCTTCTGGAAATATATTAAACCCATTGATGGTTTTAATGCTTCTCTCATACATATTTTCATCTCCCCTAAACAAATGATTGATGAATAAATATCGATCATTAATGCTGATGGCTTTCTTTAAATCGCGAACGGGCGTTTCGTCTAACATGGTTGAAACCTCCACAGCATATTCACTCAAATGCTCATTCATTTCAGGAATATCTAATGCCAATAACTCATTAATTTCTTTAATTGGTTCAACCGCAATTGTTGAATTTGCAGGCTGATGAATTAATGTAGGTATGTCGGTATATTCTCCAAAAAGGAATCCAGATGCTTCTTCTTTTTTACTGGATGGCTTGGGGGTGTTATGTATAAACTGAGGCATTTCCAACGGTGCCGAAACCGCTACTTGAGGCATTACTACAGATACTTTTGTTTTGCAACAATTGACTGGCTTAAGCATCTGCAATTCGGCCAATAACAATTGAGCAGTAATAGCCAATTTAATCGCATCAGCTTGCTGATTATACTGTTCTTGTAATTTATTTATTAAAGTGCCTACTCTTTCCATAGGAAGCAATACTTTTGGGGGTGACCAAAGGAGCCGTCTAATGGTCTAAAACGAATTTTAAGCTATTTTATTGTTACATGTTTATAGAACCAAATTTATCAGGAGAACGAAGGGGTTGGATTGAAGTCATTTGTGGCAGCATGTTTAGTGGCAAAACAGAGGAATTAATCAGAAGACTCAAACGCGCAAAGATTGCCAATTTAAAAGTGGAGATTTTCAAGCCAGCAGTAGATAAGCGATACGACGAAAATGATGTGGTAAGTCATGATGCCAATGTAATTACTTCTACGCCAATTGATAATTCGCAAACGATTCTTTTAATGGCCCAAGACGTTGACGTGGTAGGTATAGACGAAGCTCAGTTTTTTGACGCTGAAATAGTGTCTGTTTGTGAAAAACTAGCTTTGAAAGGAGTTAGGGTTATAGTGGCTGGTTTAGACATGGATTATATGGGCAAACCTTTTGGACAAATGCCCAATCTATTGGCTACAGCAGACTATATTACAAAGCTACATGCCATATGTATGAAATGTGGCAATATTGCCAATATATCTTACAGAAAAACCAGCGATGAAGGTCAGGTTTTATTAGGAGAAAAAGAAACTTACGAACCCCGTTGTAGAAATTGTTTTCATGAGTAGCAGCAAACTAATATTAGCCCTTATCAAAAAAGATTTACTACTCGAAGCAAGACAGCAGTACAGCTTTTATGGCGTACTATTATACATTGCATCTACTACATTTGTGGTATACCTCACCATGGGGCAACCAGAAGATAAAGTGTGGAATGGACTATTCTGGGTGCTACAATTATTTGTATGTATTAACGCAGTTGCTAAAAGTTTTTTACAAGAAAACAAGGGCAGGATGTTGTACTATTATTCAATTGCCTCCCCCACTCATTTTGTTTTGTCTAAGTTATTATTCAACGCCATACTGATGCTGTTTATGAATATATTAAGTCTTGGCGTTTTCACTTTACTATTAGGCAATCCAGTAATAAGGATGGGAGAATTTATGCTTATTAGTATTTTAGGAGGAATCAGCTTAAGCTTAGTCTTTACTTTCCTTGCTGCTATTGCTGCCAAAGCACAACAACAAGCAGCCATGATGGCCATTATGGGCTTCCCCATTATTATTCCTCAACTATTATTATTAACCAAAGTTTCAGCAGCTGCATTTACTTCAGCTATTCAAAATGGATGGTGGCAAATGGTTGGCTTGCTTGGAGCACTCGATATAATGGTTATAGCACTTGCCATTATTTTGTTTCCCTTTCTTTGGAAAGACTAGAAACGCAAGTGCCTTACCGTAAGGCCATTATTAATTAATTGCTTCAAGGAATCAATTCCAATCTTTAAATGTTTATCTACAAATTGGGCAGTAACTTTAGAATCACTTGCTTCTGTTTTTACTCCTTCTGGAATCATTGGTTGATCACTTACCAATAGTAGTGCACCGGTTGGTATTTTATTGTAGAACCCTACCGTAAAAATGGTAGCAGTTTCCATGTCAATTGCATAAGCCCTTACTTTTTGCAAATAAGTTTTAAACTCTTCATCGTGTTCCCAAACCCTGCGGTTGGTAGTATAAACCGTACCCGTCCAATAATCCACTTCATAGTCTCGAATAGTGGTAGAAATTGCTTTCTGCAAAGCAAAAGCGGGCATTGCTGGAACTTCAGGTGGAAAATAATCATTAGAAGTACCCTCCCCTCTTATTGCAGCAATGGGTAAAATAAGATCACCTAATTTGTTTCTACGTTTTAACCCCCCACATTTTCCTAAAAACAATACTGCTTCTGGTTCTATAGCTGTCAATAAATCCATTATGGTTGCTGCACCAGGACTTCCCATTCCAAAATTGATAATGGTAATGCCTTCCGCAGTGGCACATTGCATAGGACGATCTAATCCCACCACTGGAACATTGTTCCATTCTGCAAACATTTTTACATAATTGCTAAAATTCGTAAGCAGTATAAATTTCCCAAAATTTTCTAATGATTCACCTGTGTAACGTGGCAACCAATTGTTCACAATTTCTTCTCTTGATTTCATATTGAACAGTTTAACTTGTAAATATACAAATTAGTACTCATTTTTACAGCAAAGCTTAATGATCGAATGACCATTCAATTTCCAGAATACAACCCCAAAATAAAAACAGTTGATCAAAAACCACAAATATGGTGCTTGGTTAGAAAGAAATGGGTGTCATTTACCAAAGAGGAATGGGTAAGGCAAAACTGGTTAAATTATTTAATTCATGAGCAACAATATCCTGCTTCACTTGTGGCGGTTGAAAAAGAAATTCATTTGGGTGAATTAAAAAAGAGAGTAGATATCTTAGTTTATAAAAATAGTAGCCCATGGTTACTAGTTGAATGTAAAGAGCAAGAAGTTCCATTATCAGAACAAACCATTAAACAAATATTATCTTATCAAACTGTTTTGCAAACAGGCATACTCATCGTTACCAATGGCAATGATACCAGGGCATTCCAAATTAATGGAACACAAATTCAGCAAATAACGCAGCTTCCCCCTTTCAAATAAAAATCCCGGCACTTTATGTACCGGGATAGTGTAAATTGATTCAACATTTCTATTATGGGAAAATACCTAACTCGGTATAAGAAGTTCCTACTTTGTTAATAGCACAAACATAGGCGGCAGTTCTCATGTCTGGGATAGAAGGATTTTCTTTCCAGATGGCCATGATTTCTCTTGTTGCAGCAATCATAGATTCTTCTAATCCACTGTGAACTAAATCTACTTCTTCAGGTCCGTGCAAAATAAAATTACGTTCAGCATCACTTACTTTCTTACCAGTTAATTCTTCCATCTGCGTAAGAATATGGGTATTCAAGTTCTCTGTAAAACGTTTTTCCATTCTACCGTAACGTACGTGGCTTAAATTCTTTAACCACTCAAAATAAGATACAGTAACACCTCCTGCATTCAAGTACATATCAGGAACAACCAACACACCTTTTTTTGCAAATATTTCATCTGCTTCAGGAGTTAAAGGGCCGTTAGCAGCTTCTCCAATTATTTTTGCTTTTACTCTTTCTGCGTTATCACCATTGATTACGTTTTCTAAAGCAGCAGGAATTAAGATATCACATTCAATTTCTAAAGCATCGGTACTTTTCGCAATATTCGTAGCACCTGGGAAATTCAAAATTGAACCTGTTGCTTTTCTATGTTGAAATACCTCTTCTTCATTTAATCCATTGGCATTGAAAATAGCCCCTTCATACTCTGCAATGGCAATAACTTTTGAGCCATGCTCACGGAAAAATTTAGCAGAATGATATCCAACATTACCTAAGCCTTGTACTATCACTGTCTTGCCTACAACTCCGGTTGTTAATCCTAATTTTGCCATTACATCTGGCATATTACATACTTCACGTATGCCAAAGAAAACACCCAAGCCTGTAGCTTCTTTTCTACCTCTTACACCTCCTTGAGTAATTGGCTTACCTGTTACACAGCCAGCAGCATCAATTTCACCTGGCTTTAAAGAAGCATAGGTATCAACAATCCATGACATTTCACGTTCACCGGTTCCGTAATCAGGTGCAGGCACATCAATACCAGGTCCAATGAAGTTTTTCTTCACTAATTCACTGGTATATCTACGAGTAATTTTCTCTAACTCATAAACAGAATATTTCTTAGGGTTAATTTTAATACCACCCTTACCACCACCAAACGGTACATTTACAATAGCACATTTGTACGTCATTAAAGAGGCAAGCGCCATCACTTCATCCTGATTAACCTCATCACTAAATCTTATACCGCCTTTACATGGAGACTTGTGCTGAGAGTGTTGAACACGATATGCTTCAATAACTTCAATACGGCCATCGTCCATTTTTACTGGGAAGCGCATACTGTAAATACTGTTACAAGCTTTAATTTGTTCTAGTAAGCCCTTTTCCCATTTGGTAAAACTGGCAGCTTTATCAAAACTTCTTTCTACACTGTGAAAAAAGCTGTACGGTTGATGATTCGACATTGGCAATCGTTTTATAGGTTATTATCTATGGTGAAAAATTATTGATTCGATCCTTCTTTTTCTAATCGAGTTATCTTCTTATCTATAGTGATTAAGTATGCAAATAAACCAATCAAAATGGTTAATACAACAGCCATTACTACAAAAATTTTGCCATTGCTTCTCATTAATCCAATTTCAGTCGTATTCTCTTGTGCATTTGCAACTAATGAAACAAACACTGAGAATATTGCGGTAAGAAATAAGCGTATCTTAATCATTGTTGTATTTTTTTTCTGCTAATAATGTGTAGCGAATTTTCAATGTACTTATCCAAACACCTAAAAGTGTCCACCCGATTACTGCTGGGTAAAACACTGTTCGCATTTGAACATCCATGTCCTTACCATTTATTCCCGGGTTCCCATCTGCGCCTTCACCACCTGGGTGCAAGGACTCTGTTAACCGATGTAAAATCCATAATGTTGGAAAAAGCATGAAAAAGGCAAAAATATTATAGACCCCACTAATTCTACCCTTTTTATCATCTTCATTTAAACTTCCACGTAAAACAAAATAAGCCAAGTAAATAAGCATGGCTATTGCTGCTCCGTTCTGTTTGGGGTCACCACTCCAAGGACTGCCCCATTGATAGTTGGCCCAAATTGCACCAGTTACCAAGCCCAAAATCCCATAAATCACACCAGTAGCTGCGAATGCTACGGCATATGCATCGTTTTTAGGAGAAGGTTTACGCAAATAGCGGATGGAATAAATCATAGAAACCAACAGCAGAATCATCATGGTAAACCACATGGGCACATGAAAAAAGAAGTTTCTGATAGATTCCTTCATTCGATCGTCCAAACGGGGCACTTTAACGTAAAAACCATAAGTGCAGGTATAGACCAACAACACAAATGACAATATTTTCCACCAATACTTCCGAATCATTGAATATTTTTTTGCCGGTCCTATGCGCTAAGGCACTATTATTTGGTGCTGCAAAATTAGGTGAAAGATGCCCAATAAACCTTAGCAATGTGTAAAAATTACCCTTCCTTCCCAATCTTTTAAAATTGGATTATCGCCTATTTTTTTGTACTTTTGCCAACTTTCAAAATTCATGCCGTAACATGAAGTTATCCTATTCCGCTTCGGCGGATTGAACAACTTGCTGTGGCTATCATCT
>JBKBWE010000148.1:0-6812 GCA_046289145.1 Sediminibacterium sp. | reverse complement strand
CCTTCTCTCTGGCACTCTTTTAATTATCAATGGAACTATTACTTTCTTAGGTCTTTTACTCATTTCAAAAAAAGGAAGTGGAACTAATTAACCCCCTAATTGAAAACTATATAGCTCAGTTTACTAGTCCTGAACCAATTGAATTAGAAGAAGTAAACACAGCAACTGCTGCAATACATCCTTTGGCACATATGATTAGTGGTCATGTACAAGGACAATTTTTAACTATGATCTGTGCTATGTTAAAACCAAAGTACGTATTAGAAATAGGGACATTTACAGGTTATAGTGCCCTTTGTATGCAAAGAAGCCTTCCAGAAGATGGTAAAATTCATACCATTGAAATTAGGCCAGAAGATGCTGCAACGGCTGCTGAAAATTTTAGCAAATTGAATGCAAATAAGCAAATAACTTTGCATATAGGCGATGCTAAAGAAATCATTAGTCAGCTACCTTATCAATGGGATCTTGTTTTTATTGATGCCGATAAAACAGGCTATATTAACTATTATGAAATGGTTGTTCCTCTCTTAGCAAAAGATGGGATTATTATAGCAGACAATGTATTGTTTCATGGGCAGGTATTAGAAGAGCCTTTAAAAGGGAAAAACGCCAAAGCAGTACATGCTTTTAACCAGCATGTTCAGCAGGATCCTAGAACAGAACAAGTGATGTTGTCTATTAGAGATGGACTAACCATCATTAAAAAGAAATGAGTAAAATGAAATTGACTGTAACCTTATTTGGTCTTATATTATTTTTTCAGTTAACCGCACAGAATAGTAAAACTGTAGCATATATTGATCAATACAAAGAAATTGCCATTAATGAAATGATTCGATCAGGGGTTCCGGCATCAATTACGCTTGCACAAGCTGTGCTTGAATCTCAATCTGGAGAAAGTGATTTAGTAAAAAGATCGAACAACCATTTTGGAATAAAATGCAAACCAGAATGGACTGGTGCCAGAACATTTCATGATGATGATGCTAAGGGCGAATGTTTTAGGGTGTATGATAATCCAGAAGCTTCATTTAAAGACCATTCTGATTTCTTAAAAACCAGGGCACATTATCGCTTCTTATTTAGTTTGAGTCCAACCGATTCAGAAGCATGGGCAAAGGGGTTAAAAAAAGCAGGCTATGCAACTGCCCCAACATATCCGCAGAAGCTTATTAAAATTATTAAGGACTACCAGCTTGAACAATATAATTCCATTGCATTAGCGAGAATAAAAAATTCAACTTCACCAATTATAGAAGTTACTCCAACACTTTCTTCACCTACAGAAAAAGTAAGCATCGCAATTCAAGAAAAAGAAAGCGATACAGAAATTAGTGAATCTGAAACTTATATTCCAACTGCTAAGAAGAATAATGACCTATCAGGTAGCAAATATGGTCATCTAAATTATCCTGAAGGATTATTTACCATAAATAATACTGGAGTGGTTTTAGCAAAGTCAGGTACATCTCTACTTGCTATTGCCAATCAATACAATATCTCTCTTTCAAAGTTACTTCTGTATAATGATATGAAAGAAGTAGATATACTTAAAGAAGATCAGCTCGTTTACATAGAAAGAAAACAAAAAAAGGGGGAGAATGAATTTCATATTGTGAAAAAGGGTGAAACCTTAAATGAAATTTCACAATTAACTGGTTTAAGATTAGAGAGTATTTTGCTATATAATAAATGGAATAAATCTACCCTTCTCACTCCTGGCAGTAAAGTATATTTAAAAAGTCCAGCAGAAAGTAAAACAATGCCAAACAAAAAATAAGCATGTCTAATATTACTTTGTTTAATAAAACTTTTGAGCCTTATTTACCTGAATCATTAATTCAAGAAAAAATTAAAGAATTAGGAGAAATAATCAGCAAAGAATACGAAGGAAAGCGGCCGCTGTTCATTGGGGTTTTAAATGGTTCCTTCATGTTTGCAGCCGACCTCTTTAAGCAAATTACTATTGAGGCAGAAATCTGTTTTATTAAATTGGCTTCTTACAAGGGTACGAAGTCTACAGGAAATGTAATTACAGCTATTGGATTAGATACAGATATTAGAGACAGGCATTTAATTTTATTAGAAGACATTATTGATACTGGTAAAACCATGAATGAGTTTATTCCACAATTGTATCATCAACAACCGGCTTCTATTAAGATGGCAGTATTATTGCATAAACCAGATGCAACAGTTTACCCAGTACAAATTGATTATTGCTGCTTTAGTATCCCCGACCGTTTTGTATTAGGATACGGATTAGACTATGATGGGTTTGGTAGAAACCTTAAAGAAATTTATCAGCTTAAGGAAAGTGAATAGGTTTCTAATCATATTGACTTTTTTATTTTTTACTACAACCATTGGTGCCCAATACTATTTAAGGGGCGAAATAAAAGACAATAGAGGCAAAAAACTTGAAGGAGTCCTTATTCATTTACAATCAAAAGGAACTGTCCCATTCATAAGTGGGAAAGATGGAGATTTTGGGATTCCCTTAAATAAATTAGCTGATAGTATTTATTTATCATTACCAGGATATGAGAGTTCGAAGGCATGGGTTGAAGCATCGATTTTTCAACGCCTTACTTTAACAATGTTACCTAATACAGCTAGCTTATACCAAAAGAATTTAGCTTCGGTAATTACTAATTTAAATCCTTCACAAACAGCTACATATGCAGGAATGGGCGAAAGCTATAGTGGCTTAATAGAGAATGGTTTTATACATGCATCTCAATATCCTGAAACTGGTTTTTCGTTAAATATTGATAAAGCTGCTTATAGTAACGTAAGGAGATTTTTATCTAACGAAATGTATGTTCCAATTGATGCAATTAGAACTGAAGAAATGTTGAATTACTTTTCTTTTGATTTTAAAAACAATAATAAAAATCAATTTTTTGGGCTTGAATCGGTAGTAACAGATTGTCCTTGGAACAATG
The DNA here is from genome assembly GCA_046289145.1 of Sediminibacterium sp. Taxonomy (GTDB): domain Bacteria; phylum Bacteroidota; class Bacteroidia; order Chitinophagales; family Chitinophagaceae; genus Sediminibacterium. The sequence continues at coordinate 3,861 of JBKBWE010000148.1, read as the reverse complement.
AGAATCGGTTACTACTGGTCAATTTAGCAGCACCCAAAATTAAGCTAGATCATATTCCGCCAAGTAATCTTGTTTTCCTAATTGATGTTTCTGGTTCTATGGATCACCCCAATCGATTACCATTGCTACAATCTGCTTTTAAATTGTTAACAGCCAATTTAAGAAGCATCGATACAGTAAGCATAGTAACTTATGGCGGTAATGTTTCCATTGTTTTATACCCTACTAGTGGTGCTGAAAAACAAACCATTAATTCCGTTATAGATTCATTAAGTGCAAATGGTGATACCCCAGGAGAAAACGCCATTAAAGTTGCATATAACTTAGCGAAAGGTAGTTTTATTCAAGGGGGAAACAATCGAGTAATCTTAGCAACGGATGGAGACTTTAATGTAGGTCAACGAACAGAAAAGGAATTGGAAGAGATGATTGTAAGTTATAAAGAGTCAGGCATTTTATTAACCTGCTTGGGAGTTGGAATGGGAAATTACAAAGACAGTAAACTAGAAACTTTATCAAAAAAAGGTAGTGGAAATTTTGCATACATTGATAAAATTGCTGAAGCAGAAAAAGTATTGGTAAAAGAATTCACTACTACAATATATTCAGTAGCTAGAAATGCTATTTTAAATATTCAATTTAATAATGAAGCAGTTGACTCTTATAGACTAATTGGTTTTGACAACAAAAAAGATGCAGTTGCAGACAGTACTGCTAAGTTAAGTGGTGGAGAATTAGGGAGCGGTCATCATTCAATTGCATTATTCGAAATTATTCCATCAAAAAAATATGTACCCAGTTCTATTGCTAAAGTATCTGTTGAGTTTGAAACAAATTATAGTAAGGAAAAAGAAACCGTCAACTTTACCCTAGAAAACAGATATAGTAATTTGATTGAATTAGACTCAGCATATAGAAGGTCAATTGCCATTGCGGCATTTGCAGGAGTACTAAGAAAATCTAGTTTTATAAAAGGATTTCAGCTTGACCAAGTTTTTTCTTTAGCAGAAACCGCTTGCGACCCAGCCAATAAATTACAAAACGAGCTATTGCAATTAATACAAAAAGCAGATAAAATTTATAACCCAATTAAAAGAAAAAAGCCTCGCAATTAATTTTATAACTAGTTGCAAGGCTTTTAAAAATATTTGTACTACTTAACTAAAAGCTTCCTTAACTCTATCAAAAAAGCTTTTCTCTCCTTTAGCAGGATTGGGCTTGAAGTTACCACTGGTATTGAATTTCTCCAAAGCTTGTTTTTCTTCTGTACTTATGCTTTGTGGCGTCCAAACGTTCACATTAATCAATTGATCGCCTCTATGATATCCTTGTACTTCAGGAAATCCTTTTCCTTTTAACCTGAATATCTTTCCGCTTTGTGTGCCTGCTGGAATTTTAATTTTAGCCCTGCCATCAATAGTTGGCACTTCTACTTGTGTTCCAAAAACCGCATCTGGAAAAGAAATATATAAATCATAGGCAACATTTAATCCATCTCTATGCAATTCTTCATGTGATTCTTCTTCAATTTGAATAATCAAGTCTCCGTTAGATCCGCCTCTCTCCCCAGCATTTCCTTTACCACTCATACTCAACTGCATTCCTTCTTGAACACCAGCTGGTATTTCTATGCTAATTGTCTCTTCGCCATATACACGCCCTTCCCCTTTACATGAACCACATTTAGCAGTAATTGTACTACCTTCTCCATTACAACTTGGGCATGTTGAAACTGTTTGCATTTGTCCTAAGAAAGTACTGGTTACTTTTCTTACCTGTCCAGAACCTCCGCAAGTTGAACAAGATTGTGTACTGTTTTTATCTTTAGCACCACTGCCTGTACAAGTAGTACATACAACATGCTTTTTTACTTTCACATTTTTAGTAACACCTTTGGCAATTTCTTCATAGTTCAACTTAAGCTTGATGCGTAAGTTAGATCCTCTTGTACCACGTTGTCTTCCTCCACCACCGCGTTGTCTTCCACCACCGCCAAAGAAACTTCCAAACATATCATCTCCAAAAATATCTCCGAACTGGCTGAAAATATCGTCCATATTCATGCCTGCACCACCACCATAATTTCCTCCACCCGTTCCAGGACCAAAGGCAGCATGTCCATATCGATCATACTTGGCTTTCTTATCAGCATCACTTAACACTTCATAAGCTTCTGCCGCTTCTTTAAACTTTTCTTCTGCTGCTTTATCTCCCGGATTTCTATCAGGGTGAAATTGCATAGCCGTTTTACGGTAAGCTTTTTTTATTTCATCCGCCGAAGCAGATTTAGATACCCCAAGTATTTCGTAAAAATCTCTTTTTGCCATAAAATTAAAATTGGATTATTTTCCTACTACCACTTTAGCAAAGCGAATTAATTTGTCGTTCAAAAAATAACCCTTGGTTACTTCATCAATTACTTTACCCTTCAATTCTTCTGTAGGAGCTGGAATTTCAGTAATGGCTTCATGTTTTTCTACATCAAAGTCGGTTTGAATACTTTCCATCACTTTCACGCCTTTTTGCTGTAAGTTGCTGCGCAGCTTATTAAAGACCAATAAAATGCCTTCCTTTTGAACCGCTATATCATCATTGCCATTTAATTGCTTTTCTGCCCTATCACAATCATCCAACACATCTAACAAAGAAACAATCACGTCTTTTCCGGCTGTTTGAATCAATTCCAACCTTTCTTTAGCCGTTCTCCTTCTAAAATTGTCGAATTCAGCCATTAAACGGAGGTATTTATCCTTTTGTTCTGCCAATTCTTCTTCTAATTTGGCCATTGCGGTCTCTTCGGCTACAGGTTCATTTAAATGAGCCGTTCCAGCTGCAGTTTCGTCAGCATTAATGTCTATATCTGCTGTTTTTTCGGTTGTTTCGTTATTATTTGGTAATTCTTGCTCTTCCATAGTATAAAATATTTGATTGCCTATATAGGCAATAATTTTGCCACGCAAAGAAAAGGGAAAAAATGACAGTTCTAGCCTACTTATATTTGCCAAATGATTAAGGTATACCTGAGAAAAAAAATAGCCCCTAGAATAGCGAATGGACATCCATGGATTTATGGTAATGAAGTTGATAGGGTTGCAGGTAATCCGGAGCCAGGCGAAATTGTGGAAGTTCGATTTGCCGATGGTAAATTGGCTGGTGTAGGATATTATAATCCCCAATCACAAATAATCGTCCGCTTGCTCAGCCGAAAGGTAGAAGAAATTAACGAAGCTTTTTTTTATCAACGAATTTTACAGGCCTGGCAGTATCGTCAAAAAACAGGTTACACCGAGAACTGCAGATTGGTATTTGGCGAAGCTGACCAATTACCTGCTTTAATTATTGATAAATTCAACGACTACTTTGTTATTCAAACATTGGCATTAGGTATTGATATTTGGAAACCATCCATAATCAAAGCTTTGGAAACGATTTTTAAACCAAAGGGAATTTATGAGCGCAATGATGTACCCGTTAGAACGCTAGAAGGATTAGAACAACAAAAAGGATTTTTATCTGCCCCTTTTGATACCAATATTATCATCAATGAAAATGGGTTACAATTTTATGTAGACATTGAGAATGGCCAAAAGACTGGATATTTTTTAGACCAACAAGACAATAGAAGAGCGATTCAACATATTGTAAAAGGAGCTGAAGTAATGGGTGCTTTTACTTATACTGGAACTTTTGAAATTCATGCAGCACACTATGGTGCTAAATCTGTTTTAGGAATTGATATTTCTGAGCAAGCGGTTGCACAAGCCAATAAAAATGCTGCATTAAATGGATTAGAAAAAATAGTAGAATTTAAAACCATGAATGCATTTGATGTGCTAAAAGATTGGGGCAAAGATGGACCAT
>JBKBWE010000428.1:0-1500 GCA_046289145.1 Sediminibacterium sp. | reverse complement strand
GGGCATGATGTCTTTTCCCTGTATAGATTTTCCATTTGCAAATGGGGCAACAAAAACATGGTTATATTCTCCATCTTCCCATGTATCCCAATGTCTATAATTTAGGGAAGTATAAATATAAGCATCCGACTTAGGCAAGTCTGGATATAACTCTTTCCCAGCCACTTTATTAATTTTCACTTCATCTGAGTATAATATGTACTTACCATCCGATGAAACTCTATCATTCGCAATTAAGTCTTCATTATTTACTAATTCAATAGCATGTCCTCCATTTATTGGAACCTTAAATTTCTTGCGAATATTTTTATTGGCTGCAATGTCTGGAGTTGAAACAGCATAGACAATATATTGCTTGTCTTTACTAATACCTAATGCGGAAACACGTTGTATTTGCCATAGTTTTTCAGGCGTTAAATTATCTTGTGCTTGAGCAAACTGCATACAACCTAATACTGCCAATAACAATATTCTTTTCATATGGTTATTTTTTACCTGTTTTTGCATAATCCAATACTAGGTGAACAAATGCTTTCACTCCTACATCTAGTTTAGAATCATTTATCATAAATCCCGGTGTATGATGATCAGGAGCTGTTTCAAAACTAGTGAACTGCGGATCTCTTGCCCCTAAGAAAAAATAAAATGCAGGTGCTTTGGTACCAAAAAAAGAGAAGTCTTCTGCACCAGTTACCCAATTGGTAAGCTTCACATTTTCTGCGCCACCCGCTGCAGTATGCAAAGAGGGTAGGGTTCTTGCAACCAATTCAGGATCACTATATGTTACTAATGTTTTAGTGTCTATTATAACTTCTGCAGTTGTACCGTTTGCTTCAGCAATATTTTTAGCAATCAATCTTATTTTTTCATGCACATTTTTTTGAACTTGATCATCTAGTGTTCTAATTGTTCCTTCCATAATAGCTTCTTCTGGAATAATATTAGCCCTTACACCAGATTGAATTTTACCAACTGAAACCACCACTGGAGATTTTGTGATATCAATATTCCTGCTAACAATCGTTTGCAATGCTTGAATAATTTCTGCACTTACCACAATAGGGTCTATTGAATTCCATGGATAGGCACCATGACTTTGTTTGCCCTTTACTTTTATAGTAAACCAATCAGAAGATGCCATAGTAGATCCTGGTTTATAATAAATTTTACCTAAGTCGTATTTTGAATTGATATGAATCCCAAATACAGCATCCACTTTAGGATCATCCATTGCACCTTCTTTTATCATTAATGGAGCTCCCCCTTCCTCAGTTCCTGGAGGGCCTTCTTCGGCAGGTTGAAATAAGAATACTACCGTTCCACTTATATCATTTTTAATTTTACTTAAAATCTCTGCAGCCCCTAATAACATAGCCACATGTGAATCATGGCCACATGCATGCATTACAGGAACCGTTGCCCCATTGTATTCACCCTTTGCTTTAGAGGCAAATGCTAAATTGTTTCTTTCTTCTACCGGCAAACCATCCATATCGGCCC
>JBKBWE010000147.1:2325-6858 GCA_046289145.1 Sediminibacterium sp. | reverse complement strand
ATCAAATGATGCTTGATGGATTGATAGAAGAAGTGCAATCAGTTGTTCAATATAGAACCAAACCTGCTTTACAAACAGTGGGTTATAAAGAGATTTTTGATTATTTAGATGGAAAAATTTCTAAGGAAACAGCCATCCAACAAATCAAGCACCATACCCGTCAGTATGCCAAACGACAAATGACTTGGTTTAAAAAAGACCCTGAATTTAAATGGATCAATATGGCAGCTAATTCAGTAGAAGCAGCATTACTACAAATATTGAGTTATAAAATCGCTTAATAAATATTTACTTCTCTTTCTAGTTGTATACCAAATCTATCTTTTACTTTTTCAATGATTTGTGTACTTAAATTGAATATTTCCTTACCAGAGGCATTCCCATAATTAACTAAAACCAAAGGTTGTAGCGGATAGCATCCTGCGTCTCCAACTCTATACCCTTTCCAACCTGTTTGTTCTATAAGCCAAGCTGCAGGAACTTTAGTAAATGCATTTGTTGAAACCGCAAACCCCGGTAAGTCAATGTATTCTTTTTTTAGTTGCTCAAAAAAATGGGTTGGAATGATCGGATTTTTAAAAAAGCTACCAGCATTCCCAATTTTGGTAGGGTCAGGCAATTTTCGTTGTCTTATTCTAATAACAGCTTCGGCTATGGATTGAATAGAAGGCCGTTCAACTTTCATATTGATCAATTCTTGTTCTATATTCCCGTAACTGGTATTGAATACAGAAATTTTACGCAATTTGAAAACCACCGAGAGAATAATAAATTGGTTGCGTAATTGGTGTTTGAATATACTTTCTCTATATCCAAATTCACATGCTTTATTATCAAAAGATACAATTGCACCATCGCTAATTTGTATGGCTTCTAAAGATTCAAAAACGTCTTTAATTTCAACTCCATAAGCACCAATGTTTTGCATAGGCGATGCGCCAACACTGCCAGGAATTAAGCTCATGTTTTCAATTCCTTGGTATTGTTGTTGAACACAGTGAGACACAAAATGATGCCAGTTTTCACCAGCCATTGCTTTCACATAATAGTATTCATTGTCTTCTTTTACTAACTCAATTCCTTTTAATGCATTTTGTACAACCAACCCATCATAATCTTTGGTGAAAAGCACATTGCTTCCTCCACCTAACAAGAGGAGTGGATTCATTCTTGTTCTATTCCATGCTAGTAATTCTTGTAATTCATTTAATGTAGCAACACTACAAAATTGTTTGGCTATTGCTTGAATACCAAAGCTATTAAAGGATTTAAGTGAAATATTTTCTTGTATATGAATCATTAATAAATGGGATCTGTATTAGGAATTATATGTACGGATCTATATCTTTTATTGGTTTGTATGATAATCATTTGTTGGTGAATAGCCCTTTTGCAATTATTAACTGTTCGGCTGTCTTTAGGAAGTTTCAATAAAATTTCCCATATATATTGATTCCTGATTCTATCTACAATGGGCTGTGATGGTCCATTTAAATAAGCCCCAAATAAATTTGATAACCCTTGTTGCATAATATTAGCCGCTTCCTCTGCAATATGCTTGTCTTTGTGTTTAAAGATGACTTGTATTAATCTGGTAAAAGGTGGGTAATGAAATTGTTGTCTATTCTCAATTTCAAATTGATACAATGCATGGTAATTGTGCTGCTGCACAAACTGTAGTATAGGATGTTTTAAATTACTTACTTGAACCATCACTTTGCCTAAGCCGTCTTTTCTGCCAGCTCTGCCACTTACTTGTTCCATTAATTGGTATGCTCGCTCGTTTACCCTAAAGTCGGTAAAGTTTAAAATACCATCTGCATCTATAATGCCTACTAAACTCACTTTTTCAAAATCCAATCCTTTCACTACCATTTGTGTACCCACTAAAATATCAATTCTATGTTGCTCAAAAATTTTAATAAGGTTGTCGTGATCATGCTTGCCTTTAACGCTATCATAATCCATTCGGGCAATCATTGCTTGTGGAAATGCTTCTGATACTAGTTCTTCTATTTTTTCAGTTCCAAAATTCTTTTGAACAAAATGGTGGTTCCCACAAGCCAAACAGGTTTGCAAAATAGGATAGGTTGTACCACAATAATGGCAAGACAATTTCTGTTTTCCTTTATGAAAAGTGAGTGTTACATCACAATGATTACAATGTGGAATCCAACCACAGGTATCACAAATCAAATATGGGGCATAACCTCTTCTATTTTGAAATAGAATGATTTGTTTTTTGGCTTCTAATGTTTCTTGTATGCCCTTTAATAGTGAAGGAGATAAAGGGTTCTCACTTCTTTGTTTTGCTGGAATTTGTTTTAAGTCTATTAATTCTATTGCGGGCATGGCAACATCCCCATATCTTTCTAATAGTTCAACTAAGCCATATTTATTTTGCTGAACATTAAAATAGGTTTCAATGGATGGTGTAGCAGATCCTAATAAAACGTTGGCATTAAATAAAGAAGCATAGTAAATAGCCGCATCTCTGCTATGGTATCTAGGTGCAGGTTCTTGTTGTTTATAAGAAGCATCGTGTTCTTCGTCACAAATAATTAATCCAAGATTGTTGAAAGGCAAGAATAAAGCGGATCGAGCTCCTAACACTACTTTGGTTTCCCCTGAATTAATTTTATTCCAAATTTCTACTCTTTCATTGGGATTAAATTTTGAATGATAGATTGCAATATGCCCTCCCAAACTTTTTTGTAGCCTCCTAATCATTTGGGCTGTAAGTGCAATTTCAGGCAGGAGGTACAATACTTGTTTCCCTAATTGAATTTGCTCTTCAATAAGCTTCATGTAAACTTGAGTTTTACCACTAGCAGTAATGCCATGGAGTAAACAAACAGTTTTTGATTCAAAAACTTGTTTAATGGATGCTAACGCGTTTTCTTGAGCTGACGATAAGGTGAAATCTAAGCTAAGTAGTTTGGGTAAGCTGGGTAATCGGTCGGTATTTCTTCTTTCACCAATTAAAATTTCCTTTTCTATTAAACCTTTTAGCTGTGCAGCACTAGCATTTGCTTTTTTTAAAAGATCGGATTGGGTTACAACTCCTATGGTGCTTTTTAAATGTAAATAAGCCAAGAGTAATTCCATTTGCTTGGGTGCCCTGCTCCAATTATTTAATAATTGTTCCAAGGCTTCTTCTTGAGCATATTTAGGGTGAAGGAGTATATAATTTTCTGTTTTTTGTTTGTATTTTTCTTTTAATTCTTCCCAAACAAAACATACCCCTTTTTCTACCAGTTTTTTTATAACCGGATAAGTATTATTGATGTCTAATAACTGCTGTACTTCACTAATTTTTAGTTCCCCTTTAATTTCTAAAGCTTCTGCTATAATGAATTCTGAATCTGATAAGTCACTAAAATCTAAAGACCTTTCTTCGTTCCATTGCAATACACTTTCACTAGACAATTTTAAATTGGCTGGTATAGCAGCCTGCATTACCTCGCCTTCGGAACACATATAATATTGTGCAATCCATTCCCATAATTTAAGTTGGGTTTCGTTTACAACTGGGCTAGTATCTAAAATATTTAAAATTGGAGAAGGAGCAAATCCTGTTGGAATTTCTTTTACTATTCTCTTTACAATACCAGCGTATTTTTTATTTTTTCTCAATACAACTTCCACTCTAATTCCAGGAACAATTGCTGGCTGCATTTGCTCAGGAACTTGCCAGGTATAATTTTTAGGCAATGCCAGTGGTATAATTACTTCAACAAACACAGTGAGATTTTAAACAAAAATACGTTTAAGGAGTGGGATAGGAGATATATCGTTTTAAACCATCTTCCATCATTTGATAAACCCTATTTTTTAAAACAGGTAAATCTTTCATAGTTAGCCCTTCTACTGGTACTTCCTTTAAATATATCACTCTATTCACTCCAGGGTTTAGCTCGAAAAGTGAACGGTAGTGCATCCGTTTAAGGGTATCTACTAAAAGTAGAGGCTTAATGGGAGTTTGGGTTTCAATAGCTATTCTAAATGCCCCGTCAAAAAAATTCTTTAAGGGTTGTCTGGTTTCATTAAAAGTTCCCTCGGGGAAAATAATAATGGAAATATGATTTTTGATAGCAGCTTTGAGGGCACGAACACTTTTTGACCTTGTTTCTGCATCCTTTCTGTTTACTAAAATTACTGCTGCTCTATAAATCCAACCAAATACGGGTACTTTAACCATTTCATATTTTCCTAATGCTCGTATTGGTTGGTGGATGGCTAATACAATTGGAGGAATATCCATATAAGAGATATGGTTGGCCACAAAAATATATTGCTTATTTGTGTCGTGTGGGTGTTCGTAAATTTCTTTATGTGTTACCCCAATGCTATAGTACCAAAGTTGCGCCCAAATTCTACAACAACGATATACTAAATTTCCTCCTCTAACTTTTCCTGCCGTAATTGCTAACATTGCAAATGGAAATACCAATAACATGGCAATCACAAATGTGATTAAAGCGTAAATGGTAAAAAGGAATAAACCAATCTTTCTTAAAAGCGCCATAGCAC
>JBKBWE010000147.1:0-2315 GCA_046289145.1 Sediminibacterium sp. | reverse complement strand
ACTCAAAAGATATTAAACAGTTTGGCTACCACCAAAAAAATGAATCAACTAATCAAAAAACGTTATAGATAGGCACTCATAACGGTGTTTATATCTTTTGATTCTAAAAGTGAACTGCCCATTAAATATTCGTCCACTTTTCTAGCACATTCCCTGCCTTCACTAATTGCCCAAACCACTAGACTTTGCCCTCGGCGCATATCACCTGCAGCAAATACTTTTTGAATATTGGTTTGGTATTGTTTTTCATTGGCTTTTACATTCCCTCTTTCATCTAGTTCAATTTCTAATTTTTCTAAGAGGCCGATTTTTTGAGGGCTCACAAATCCCATTGCTAATAAAGCCAATTCACAAGGGATTTCTTTCTCTGTTCCAGCAATTTCTACAAATCCTGCTGTTTTTCCGTCTTCCGTAATTTTCCACTCCAATTGTATTGTTACCAGTGATTTTAAATTACCACACTCGTCTCCAATAAATTTTTTTGTAGCAATGGCCCATTCTCTTTGCGCACCCTCTTCATGCGAAGAAGTTGTTTTTAATAGGAAGGGATATTGAGGCCAAGGCATATTTCTGTTTCTTGATATGGGTGGTTTAGGCATTAATTCTAACTGCGTTATACTGGCAGCTTTTTGTCTATTGGCCGTTCCAATGCAGTCACTACCTGTATCACCGCCACCAATCACCACCACTTTTTTATTGGTTGCTACAATTGGGCTTTCATCAAAATGAATGGCAGCAACTCTTTTGTTTTGTTGTTTTAAATAATCCATTGCAAAATGGACGCCATTTAAAGATCTTCCTTCAATTGGTAAATCTCTGGGAATAGTAGCGCCCCCAGCTAAAACAATAGCACTGTATTCACGCAATAAATCGTTGATGCTAATGGATACGCCCACATGTATATTGCATTTGAAAACAACTCCTTCTTCTTCCATTAATTGAATTCTTCTATCAATTACCCATTTCTCTAATTTAAAGTCTGGTATCCCATATCTAAGTAAGCCACCTGGGGCATCGTCCCTTTCAAAAACGGTTACCTGATGTCCTGCATAATTTAGTTGGGCTGCTGCAGCAAGTCCTGCAGGCCCTGAACCAATTACAGCAATAGTTTTACCCGTTCTAGTAATAGGTTTATTGGGTAGTACAAAACCCTTTTCAAAAGCGATTTCAATAATATGCTTTTCTATTTCTTCAATGGTGACAGGTGGTTGATTAATGCCTAATACACAAGCAGACTCACATGGGGCCGGGCATATTCTTCCTGTGAACTCTGGGAAGTTGTTGGTGGAAGAAAGAATTTCGTATGCTTCTGCCCAATTTTTTTTGTAGACAGCATCGTTAAATTCTGGAATGATATTTCCTAATGGGCAGCCGTTGTGGCAAAATGGAACACCACAATTCATGCACCTAGCACTTTGTTGATTTAAAGCCGGCTCCGATAAGGGTGCTACAAACTCCTTATAATGTTCAACTCTTTCTGAAATAGACTGCTTTGATGGAGCCAGTCGATCAAATTCTAGAAATCCAGTTGGTTTACCCATGGTAATTATTTTAAAACAGTGTTTTGTTGATTTTTTTTAGCCAATACTTTTTTATAGTCAGTAGGAAATACTTTGATAAAGTGGGCTAATTGATTCTCGAAATCTTTCAAAATAAATGAAGCAATGCTACTATTGGTATAATTGTAATGTTGCTGAATCAAGGTTTTTAATTGTATGGCATCTCCTTCATCTATAGGATCGAGCTCTATCATTTCCAAATTACAATTGGCCGCAAATTCATTAGTTGTATCATAAATAAAAGCAATACCTCCGCTCATGCCAGCCCCAAAATTCCTTCCAGTTTTACCTAGGATAATTGCAACGCCTCCAGTCATGTATTCGCAACCATGGTCTCCAATTCCTTCTACTACCACTTTAGCACCAGAATTTCTAACTGCAAATCTTTCTCCTGCTTTTCCTCTTATATATGCTTCTCCGTTAGTAGCTCCATACAATGCAACATTTCCAATAATACTATTTTGTTCAGCAATAAATTTTGCAGCTGCATCAGGATAAACTATCAATTTTGCACCGCTTAATCCTTTGCCAAAATAATCATTGGCATCACCTTCCAATTCTAATTTTAATCCACAGGTATTAAATGCACCAAAGCTTTGTCCGGCAGTTCCTTTGAATTTAAAATGAATGGTATCTTCAGCTAGTCCATTGCTTTTGTAACGTTTTGTAATTTCATTAGATACAATGGTGCCTATTGTTCTATCTGTATTAATTACAGAGAATTCTCCAAATACTTTTTCTCCTTTTTCTATAGCT
>JBKBWE010000427.1:0-1512 GCA_046289145.1 Sediminibacterium sp. | reverse complement strand
GTTAAAGCTGTGCTAATTGTACTAGAAGACAATGTTTTATTTAATGCAGGTCGGGGCTCGGTTTTTACAAAAAAGGGAGTTCAAGAAATGGATGCTGCCATAATGGATGGATCCAATTTAGCAGCAGGGGCTGTATGTGGTGTTCGGAATGTGCGTAATCCTATTGAGTTGGCATCTGAAGTAATGCTTCATAGTAACCATGTTTTTTTAAGTGGTAAAGGAGCAAATGATTTTGCCATTAAGCAAGGGGTTAAATTAGAACCCGATGAATATTTTTTCTCTCAATTCCGCTACGATCAATGGAAAGCAATTCGCGATTCAGATAATTACTCATTAGATCATACCAACCATCAATTAGAGGAATTGATGAGGGATAAAAAATTTGGAACTATTGGTGCTGTAGCACTTGACGGGATGGGTAATATTGCAGCTGCAACTTCTACAGGTGGAATGACCAATAAAAAGTACGGTAGAATTGGGGATAGCCCTTTAATAGGGGCAGGTACTTATGCTAATAATAAAACTTGTGCAATTAGTTGTACAGGGCATGGAGAAATGTTTATTAGATCGGTAGCTTCATATGATGTAAGCTGTTTAATGGAATACAAAGGATGTAGTTTAGAAGAGGCAATGAATATTGTGGTTCACGATAAATTAATGGCAATACATGGTGAAGGAGGTATGATTGGGGTTGATGCCAAAGGGAATACTGCAATGGTTTTTAATAGTGCCGGTATGTATCGCGGAGTAAAAACTAGTAAAGGAGTAAATATGGTAGCAATTTATAAATAACTTGCAATCGTGCAAAAAATAGCGATTATAACTGCAGGTGGCTCAGGTGCAAGAATGGGAAGTCCAATTCCTAAGCAGTTTTTATTACTGAATGAAAAGCCTTTGTTATGGTATACCATTCGTGCTTTTTTAGAAGCTTATCATGATATTTCCATTTTATTGGTATTGCCTAAAGATTATTTATCTGCTGGGCAAGAATTAGTAAATGAAATGGGTATTGCCCATCAAACAACCCTTGTAGTGGGTGGTTCAACACGTTTTCATTCCGTTCAAAATGGTGTTCAACTTATAAAAAATAATGCAGTGGTTTTTGTGCATGATGGGGTGAGATGTTTAATAACGCCTCATTTAATCATTCGATGTTTTGAGCAAACAATTGAAAAAGGTTCTGCTATTCCTGCTGTCACATGCACAGATAGCGTTAGAGTAATTAATAATCAGTCTCATTCTGCTATTAATCGAGATCAGGTTAAAATAATACAGACACCACAAACATTTTTGTCTTCTATTTTAATACCTGCTTTCAATCAACCCTATCAGTCAGATTTTACCGACGAAGCTACCGTTGTTGAGGCTTCAGGAGAATCAGTCCATTTGATTGATGGCGAGTACAGTAATATAAAAATAACTAGACCTGCAGACCTATTAGTTGCAAATGCAATCTTAGCAGAGAGGATAAAATAATATTAAGGTATTAGAGATAACGGGAAGGGTAATTTA
>JBKBWE010000146.1:0-6893 GCA_046289145.1 Sediminibacterium sp. | reverse complement strand
TTCATCCACAATTCGTTTCCATAATACAATTGAGGAATGCCTCTAAGGGTGAATAATAAATTCATTCCCATTTTGTATTTATTCATGTCTGATCCAATCATCGATACAAACCTTTCCATATCATGATTATCTAAAAAAATGCAATTTTTCTCAGGTGCTTGGTACAATAAATCTTGAGACAGGGTCATGTATAATTTATTGACACCTTCTGTCCAACCAAATGGTTTATTAATAGCATCCATCATAGCATAACTCAAAGGAAAGTCAGTAGTGCCTGGCGCATTATGCTTAAAAGTAGTTTGCATATTGTTCTTGGTAAAATATGCACTACCAGCAACGGTATTGGCTACCGCTTCGCCAAAAATACTGATGGTAGGAAAATCTTTTTCTAAAGCGCTGTTCACATTGTTCATGAATTGTTCATCACAATATTTATACGTATCCACTCTCCAACCGTCAATACCAAACTCTTCCACTGTCCACAAAGCATGCTGAATTAAAAAATTAGCCACAAATGGATTGTGTTGATTAATATCAGGTAAATGCGGAACAAACCAACCATCTAACATCACTTTTTTATCGGAAGCATTTCCCATTGGGTCAAAAATGGCTTCGTCTCTATGATTGGTATTGGTGTAAGTAGGCCATTGATTAATCCAATCTTTAGCCGGAGCATCTTTGTACATCCAATGTTCATTTCCTACATGGTTGTACACTGCATCCTGAATAATTTTAATGCCTTTTGCATGAGCGGCATCAATCAATTTCTTATACGCATTTTCACCCCCCAGTCTTTTGTCAATTGCATAATGATTGGTAAACCAATACCCATGGTAGCCAGCCATCATTCCAGCTTGCTCGCTTTGCAAAGGCATATCATTCTCTAATACTGGGGTCATCCAAATAGCAGTAACACCCATATCCTGCAAATAATCTAAATTATTTGCTACCCCTTCTAAATCGCCCCCATGTCTTTTGATGGGATCTTTCCGATTCACTAAATTGTCTTTATAACCAGACACCACATCGTTAGATGAATTTCCATTACTGAATCGATCGGGCATTAATAAATAAATAAAGTCTTTAGCAGTCACTCCTTTAGCAAAGGTTTTTCCCATTCCTGTTCTTCTTGGTTTTAATTCCCAAGCAATTGAAGCTGCACTATCTGAATCTGTTATTTTAATGTTGACTTTACCAGGTTTAGCGGTAGGACTTATTACTAAATCAAGGGCTACATATTTTTTATTTTCAAATGCATGTACTTTGATTAATTTTACACCCGCATAGTTTACAGTTAGTTTTGGATTGGAGAAATCAGTTGTTGTATTGCGAACAATCAACTGTACTTTATTCCATTTCATTCCAACAAACCAACTAGTTGGATATAATTCAATATTGCTTTGCGCCTGTAAGTTAAAGGCCAACAATAAGCACCCAATTATTTTTACAATTCTAGACATATGATACGTTTGAAATTATTCATTTTCTTTAACCACAATGGCACATACAATTGCAGCAGCAATTAGTAAACCGCCCCCAACTTGCACTGCCAATAAGCGATCATTGTGTAATACTGTTTCCATTACATTTCCAAAAAACAAGGAAGCAATAATTTCTGGGAGTACAATAAAGAAATTAAAGATGCCCATATAAATACCCATTTTATTTGGAGGTATACAACCCGCTAACATAGAATAAGGCATGGATAAAATAGAAGCCCAAGCTATACCAACCAAGCCCATCGATAAATACAAGTAAGAAGGCTCAGTAACATAGTTTACCGAAATCAATCCTGCACCACCCAATAACAAACAAATGGTATGTGTATATTTTTTACCCAATTTATTTACCCAAAAAGGCAGGGTAAAAGAGAATCCGAATGTGACTAAATTTAAAATAGCAGATGTGGTATTAGCGTATTCCAAACCTTGGGTATATAAATCACTGGAAGTAGTGGTATCGCCTCCAAAAATATCCGAAGCAACACCGGTACTGTAATAGAACCACATCAAAAATAATCCTGGCCAGGTTAAAAAATTCACCAAGGCCAATCGTTTCATTTGATCGGGCATATTGGTAACAGAACTAAAAATTTCTTTTACACCACCCATAAAACCTTTACCCTCTGCATCCAATTTATTTTTCCAATCAGGATCAGCAGGAGGATATTCTTTGCTCTTAATAACGGTGTACAAAACAGCCAATAAAAAAACAGCTCCCCCTATGTAAAAAGAATACATAATATTTTCAGGAATACCACCAGCTGTTTTATCCCTAGACACCCCAAACCATTGTACCAATTTTTGTGGCAAATAACCCGCAACAAAAGAAGCCAATCCAATAAACATACTCTGCATAGCAAAGCCCATGGGTTGTTGCTTCTTATCTAAATTATCGGCAACAAAGGCACGAAAAGGTTCCATGCTAATATTGATAGAAGAATCTAAAATCCAAAGCACACCCGCTGCCATCCAAATTGCAGAAGAATTCGGCATGATAAACAAGGCTAATGAACTTAAAATAGCCCCTACCAAAAAATAAGGTCTTCTTCTACCTAGCTTAGGATGCCAGGTTCTATCACTCATATAACCAATAATGGGTTGTACAATTAAACCCGTCATAGGAGCAGCTAACCATAGGCCTGGAATTTGTTCAGGAGTTGCTCCTAGGTATTCATAAATGGCACTCATATTGCCCATTTGCAAACTCCAACCAAACTGGATTCCAAAGAATCCGAAACACATATTCCAGATTTGCCAAAAACTCAGTTTAGGCAAAACCGCTTTAGAGGTAGTAGACATAGCAATCGTTTTATCGTATAAGATTGTGTATTGAATACACATCTCAATATACATAAAATGCTATAGCTAAAACAGCTTAATGAATTTTTATTTATTTGTGTTCTTTGTACTACCTGAAGGGGTTATCCACTAAAACTATATTGTGTAGTAGCAATATCCACACCACCTGTTATATTGGTGCGCTGTGACGGTATACTTAGGCTTTTGCTTATTTTCTTCTTTGTTGAATGGCATCTCTTAAAATGATGGGTTTTTCTTTTTTTGCTTTTGCTTTATCGTAGGCCCGTATATCTTCTAGCTCCTCTAGTTCTTCGAGCAGTTGCTTGTATGCTTTAATAGGCAGCACTGCAGATATTTTTTTTCCTTCCGGTCAGTAATAAAAGTGGTAATTGTCTTAGAGTAACAAATTTAATAAGAATTAATTTTGTCCGAATCTATATCTTAATAAAGATTTTCAATGTAATTACTCAATATTGTCATTAAAATTAGATATCAATAAAGATAAAATATAGGGTGCAGATGAGACATTGCAATGCATACTAAAATTTCTGACCAATTTTATCTGTTACATAATTTTCCTTGGTATTAATATTAATCATTACTGTTCCCTCCTTTACATCAGATACATTTTTTGCATCAGGTTTATATAAGATTTGATGCAAGCTGTCCTGATTAATAGTATAGTCAATAATTGATACTTCTGTCTTGTTGCCGTTAATATATTCAATTGGTTCATCCTGCTTATTTTCCCAAACTATTACTGTTTTTGGCATATTATTAGACAAAAAAAGAACTAAATAGTTATCGTTAGTGGTTTTAATATAGTTGTCTGATGGCCAAAAAATGCCATAGTATTTATATGGTGTTATATAACAGACGTTATTTAACGTCTTCCATATAGTTATATATTTATCATCTGCAACTTTATAAATACTTCTTTTTTCTGCATACCAAATAAAAAGTAAAAACATTAATATAATAATGGCTATCTTTTTCATAAAATAAATTAATGTGCAGGGTATGGTGGATCATTAAATAATAGGCTCTTAATTGGATGAGCCTTTTTGTATGCTTCCAATCCAATTGAATGTCCTATTTTTTGTGCAGATTGTGAAGGTGACCCTTCTGTTGATATTTTTCCTTTCTGGTAACTTTCCAATAAATCAAAAGAAAATCTTGCGCGACCCCAAGTTATTCCATTACTTCCAGCAACATAACCCGCAGCGAAATTTCCAACATCTCTGGCTGAAGCAAAAGTAGGTACTACTCCAACTTTATTTCCGATTCCATCTACTGATTCAACAGACATTCCTCGATAAGCATATTGCTCTTCGGTCATTACGTCTGGTCGTTGGTTAACACCATTTGTTTTAAAATCATACCTTTCACCACCTTTGGCATTCATAACGTATCCTTCCAAACTTGGCCCATCTTTACCAATGATTCCCTTGTTCAGAAAATCAGCACCCGATTTATCATTTGGATTAATTATAGCCCCTTTTACGGCTTTCCCCTTTTCGTCTAGAAACGAGTGTTCCGTTAAAGTCTTCCCAATAATTTCACCAGTTCTTTTATTTTTGTTCTCAACAACATAAATATTTTTATCACCATCAACTTTACCCCCAACAACAGTATAAGTTCCATCCTTATTTTTGTTAACTTCTGTAGAAAACATTCCATCAGGATCGATAAATCTAATTGGGTTATTATTTCCATAAACATACGGAGACCATCTACGTAAAGCTTCACTTAAAGGATCAAGATGATTCCACCTCCCAATCTGCGCATCATACATCCTTGCTCCATAATCTAACCAATCTAGTCCACTACCATCAGTAAATTCTTTGCGTTGTTCTTCTTTACCGTTGTACTTGAACTTATTCTCTGCAGTGTTATTCAGAGCCTTGGAACTCACCCCACCCATTGTTAACCCAAACGGATAGTAATGGGTTTCTTCGAGTAGGGGCCCAGCTTGATGGGTCAGGTTAAAATTATCAAAGAACACTTCAACAATAGGTCTAGCATTGCTGACGAAGGTATAAAGATAACAATTTTTTGTAACGGGTAATTCCGTCGACATGTGTTAGCTCCATTTATCCTGTACTAACTCCTCGTCAGTAAATAGTAGCTGCCGCCTGCCATTAATTTAAGTACAATAATAACTTCCACTTTGGTGTTATTTCCATTTAATCTCTGTACAAAATCATTGAGATACTTATTGATACGAGTAGGTTCGAAAATGACTTATTATCTAAACAAGTTTCAATGCAAAAAGTAATTGATTTTTGGTCACGTTTTAAATATTAAAAAATCTTGCATTTTTAAGTAACTTTAAACTAGAAATAGCAATTGTGTAATGAAAGTATTATTAGATATTAAAGATAATAAAGCACTGCATTTAATGGAAGTGATTAAAAGTTTGCCATATGTAAAGGCCAAAACAATTTCAGAAGAAAAGGCTTTGCTGATTGAAGAGATAAAAGAAGCGGTAGAAGAACTAAAATTGATAAGACAAGGTAAACTCAAGGGTATACCTGCAAACCAATTATTAGTTGAGCTATAACATTGTAGCGGTTCCTACATTTAGGAACTTCGTTAGATAAATGAAAAAGCATTTAACCTTATCGGCCTAAAAAATCAACTCGTATTTTACCGAGTGGTTGTCTTAAAGGATTTCTTTTATCAATATTTTTTACCAGTATAATTTATAATATAATTTTCCTTTATCAATATATCTAAAGCATAAGTCCCAACTTTGAGGTCTTTCGCCTTTTTTGCATTAGGCTTATATAATATTGAATGAAATTTTTCACTATCGGTTTCATAGTTGATAAAACTTATTCCTTTTACTGAGGAACTAATTATAGAGGGCTCATCACTTCTGTAAATTATGGTCTTGGGTAACTTATCCGAAATGTAAAGGCTTAGATTGTTTGAATTAGAAGTCTTAATATAATTTTTGGATGGTGAAGTAAGACCATAATATTTACCCCATATTACATAACTAACATCGTTGAACTGTTTCCATACAGTAACATAACCATTACCGATTGGAATAAATTTTCTCCTTTCACCATACCATGTTAAAAAGAAAACTAAAAATAATAAAAACACTACTACCGCTTTTTTCATATTTGTTTTCTTTTAATTAATGAGATGGGAATGGTTTAGACGGATTTAGTAGTGCCTTAAATGGGTTTTGATTTTCAAATCTTTTAAATCCAAGATTATACCCGGCACGTTGGGCTTGTTTTGTAGGATGCCCTTCAAATGAAATTTTACCTCTTTGAAATGATTCTAATAAATCAAATGCAAACCTTGTTCTAGGCTCGGATATTCCATTGCTTCCAGCTATATATCCAGCTGCAACATTTCCAATATCTCTTGCTGAAGCATATGTTGTAATATTTCCGTCTTGACTACCTATTCCATCTACCCCTTCAACTGACATTCCACGATACATATGCTGTGCGGGTGTAACATCTCCTCTTTCAACCATACCGTTTGTCTTGAAATCATATTTTTCTCCTCCTTTGGCATTCAGAATATAATTTTCTAAACTAGGTCCATCTTTCCCCATAATGTCTTTGTTCAGAAAGTCTGCCCCAGATTTGTCATTGGGATTAATAATAGCACCCTTAACAGCGTCTCCTTTATCATTCAAGAATGAATTGTCTGTTAATGATTTACCAATTACTTCCCCCGTTCTTTTACCCCCTTCAACAACATAAATATTTTTATCACCATCAACCTTGCCTCCAACCACCTTGTATGTTCCATCATCTAGTTTAGTTACATCTGTTGAGAACATTCCGTCTGGGTCAATGAACCTAATAGGGTTATTATTTCCATATGTAAATGGTGAATACCTTCTCCCTAACTCACTAAGCGGATCAATAACATGCCACCTCCCAATCTGCGCATCATACATCCTTGCACCATAATCTAACCAATCTAGTCCACTACCATCAGCAAATTCTTTGCGTTGTTCTTCTTTACCATTGTACTTGAACTTATTTTCTGGAGTGCTATTTAGAGCCTTGGAACTCACCCCCCCCATTGTTAACCCAACCGGATAGTAATGGGTTTCTT
>JBKBWE010000145.1:0-6961 GCA_046289145.1 Sediminibacterium sp. | reverse complement strand
GCAATTTCCAAATAAGTATCTACATCCCTTTTGGCATCAATTACAGCAGCAACACCTGCTTTTTGACATCCAATAAAATAACTTGCTTGTGCTAAACTCTTGTCGTAAATGTGTTGAAAAAACATATGATTTCTATTTAAGTATGATTAAAATTATAATGCAAATATCTGTTCGTTAAAATAGCTGTTTGGTAACATTTGTTGCATTTAATGCCCAGCTCCAGAAGGGAAAAACAATTCTTTTATAATAATGTAAATTCCCATAATTAGCACAAACCAGCCAAAAGCTTTTTTCAATTTTTCGCCAGGAATTTTTTTAGACAAGAGTATGCCACCAAAAATCCCCACTACTGCAAATCCGGTAAAAATTAATAATAAGCTCCAATCAATTACTTGAGCACCTTGTAAATCGCCTGTGAATCCTATCAACGATTTTGCTGCGATAATGAATAAAGAAGTTCCAACCGCTAATTTCATGGGCATTTTAGCCAAGATTACTAATGCTGGTATAATTAAAAATCCACCTCCTGCTCCAACAAGACCAGTAAGCACACCAACTACGGCCCCTTCTAATAAAATCATAGGATAATTATAAACCATTGGCGCAATTTCATCAGAAACAGATTTTTTCCCAGGCCTAATCATGCTTACCGAAGCCAAAATCATAACTACAGCAAACAATAGCATCAACGCAATTGATTTAGTAATAACCAATCCACTTATTGATATTATCTCAGCAGGTATGAATGGAACAAGCCATAATCGTGTTGCATAAACTGCCGCTATGGATGGAATACCAAATATCAATACTGTTTTAAAATCAACTCTTTTTTGAATAGCGCTTTGTACTCCGCCTACTAAAGCTGTTGATCCTACAATAAATAATGAATAGGCTGTAGCCAAAACAGGATCAACTCCCATAACATATACTAATATGGGAACCGTCAAAATAGATCCTCCGCTACCTATTAAGCCAAGTGAAATACCTACTAATGCTGCTAGTAAAAATCCAATAATTACCATAGAATAAATTTAGAAAGCAAAGTTGCATTAACAATAAGGGAGAAATGGTTACAAAAGTTACACTTAATAGTAATGAAAAACCCCCGATTACTCGAGGGTTTCATTTTGTGCTTCGGAGGTCCCGAGCGGATTCGAACCGCTGTGGAAGCTTTTGCAGAGCTCTGCCTAGCCACTCGGCCACAGGACCTTTTAACGGGATGCAAAAATAGCGGAAACAAACTAATTTTAAAATTCTAAATAAGAAATACCGAATTTTACTCACTAAATAACGGATTATGAACCAGATTGGAGCTAGTGAATTGATTATTAACGATAGAGGAGCTGTATATCACCTCAATCTAAGACCAGAAGAGCTGGCAAATACAATTATTACCGTTGGAGACCCTGGCAGGGTTGCTGAAGTGAGCAAATATTTTGATTCGGTGGAGGGGAAATATGAACATAGAGAATTCATCACGCATACTGGCTTAGTCGGGAACAAAAGAATTTCAGTTGTTTCCACGGGTATTGGCCCCGACAATATTGATATTGTATTAAATGAGTTAGACGCATTAGCAAATATTGATTTTGAAACTAGAACTATAAAACCCAATCAAACAAGATTAACTATTGTAAGAATGGGTACTTCTGGTTCTTTACAGGCTTCCATACCCGTTGATAGTTTTGTTGCAAGTACACATGGACTTGGCATTGACAACCTCCTCCATTTTTATAAATTGTTGAACAATGAAGAAGAATTGCAAATTTTACAGGCGTTTAATGTACATACCCAAATAGGGCATAATGGGCTTCAACCATATATAGCAGCAGCTTCTACCCATATTTTAAAGGAATTTGTTACCGGATTTCACCATGGAATTACTGTTACTTGCCCCGGCTTTTATGGTCCTCAAGGCAGAATTCTGCGTTTACCCTTACAATTTCCAGATTTAATTAACCAGTTGACCCATTTTCAATTTGGACAACATCGAATCAGCAATTTTGAAATGGAAACCAGTGCAATTTATGGATTAGGAAAATTATTAAACCATAATTGCTTAAGCCTGAGTGCAATAGTTGCAAATAGAGTGGGACAAACCTTTAGTAAAGATGGAGGGAAAGCTGTAGAAAACCTTATCGTAAAAAGCTTAGAAATATTGTCTAGCATCAAATAAATATTTTTTTATCAGCAGTATAGATAGTAAATTTGATTAATGTCTGAAACAATAAGACCCGACATATCTCTTTATCAACAAACTATTTTGGTAGCAAAAGAAGTGTATGAACTTACATGCAAACTACCCATCCAACAACAGTTTGTTCTTACTTCACAATTGAGAAGGTCTATCATTAATGTTTGTAACAGACTTTCTGCTTTCACTGATAGTAACTCAAAATCTACACTCAAAAGAAATAGTGAGTTTTTTATAAAAGTGTATGCAGAAATCAAAACCCAAATGAAAATTTCCATCACATTAGGACATTTTACTTTAGCAGACTTAAGTACACTTGAGAATTCGTTGGATCAAATTTTAGTTTTCTGCGAAAGCAATATTCAATCTAGCTACCGCAATTAAACCTTAAGTTCTTCCTGATTTCAACTTAAATTGCAACATGCAATTGGATTTTTTTAAATACCAGGGAACAGGAAATGATTTCATTGTAATAGACAATAGAAATAACCAAGTAAATCTTTCTCAAGAACAGATTGCCTATTTATGTCATAGAAGATTTGGGATAGGGGCAGATGGATTAATGCTGTTGAATTTACAAGAGGGCTTTGACTTTGAAATGAAGTACTATAATTCAGATGGCGCTCCAGGGAGCATGTGTGGAAATGGAGGAAGATGCTTAACCCAATTTGCACAAGATTGCGGCATTCTTAAAAGCAATTATTCATTCATTGCTTCAGATGGAATACATGAAGCTATCATTGAAAAAGCAGGATGGGTCAAATTAAAAATGAGCGATGTTCAATCGATTCAAGAACAAGAAGGAGATTTTATATTAAATACTGGATCTCCCCACTATATTAAAGTAGTCAATCACTTATATGATTTAGATGTTTTTTTAGAAGGACAAAAAATTAGGTACAATACCCAATTTAAGAAAGAGGGCATCAATGTAAATTTTGTTGAGCTGCAACCAACTGGCCAATTAATGGTAAGAACTTATGAACGAGGAGTTGAAGATGAAACTTACAGTTGTGGTACTGGGGTTACAGCTGCAGCTTTGTGTAATAAAAATGCAGTTATTGGGTTCAATATTATCCCCATCATAACTAAAGGAGGAGAATTGAGCGTAGAGTTTGAAAAAAAGGATAATCAACATTATCAAAATGTATGGCTTTGCGGGCCAGCAACATATGTATTTAGAGGAACAATTATTTTGTAAATAACACCAAAGGCTTTAAAGGATGATTCAATATTTCAAAAATATAAACGGCCAAACGATTGAAATTCCAAAAGCCGATCAGGGGGTTTGGGTAAACTTAGTTCCGCCTTTTAAAGAAGAAGAATTTATTGAACTCAGCAATGAGCTAGAAATTCCCATTGAATTTTTAAGAGACTCTTTAGATATTGATGAACGCCCACGGTATGAGATGGAGGATAATGTTAAAATTATTATTATCAAAACCCCTACCGAAAATAATTCATTTAACGACTCAGATGCATTTTACATCACCATCCCAATTTGTATAATCCTTACCCATAATCAAATTATAACTGTTAACTCATTTGATAACGGAGCAATCAAAAAATTCCTGAATACTTTTCAAAAAAGACATCCCGACAAAAGGAATATGATGGTATTAAAGGTATTTGAAAAAGTGGTTCAAACATTTTTAGATTACTTAAAAGAAATCAATCACAATAGAAACCAATACGAACAAAGCTTATACGATAGTAATAGTAATGTAGACTTATTAAAATTAATGCGGGTACAAAAAAGCTTGGTTTATTTTGTTACCGCACTAAGAAGTAATGAAATGCTCATGATGAAAATGGAGCGTACCAATTTTCTTGGATTAAACGAAGATGAAAGGGAATTTCTTCAAGATTTAATAGTAGATACCAGCCAAGCGCTTGAAATGGCCAATATATATACCAATATCTTGAGTAGTACCATGGATGCATTCGCCAGTATCATCAGCAATAACTTAAACAATGTAATGAAGCGCCTTACTTCAATTACTATTATACTCTCTTTGCCTATTTTAGTTACTAGTATTTATGGTATGAATGTAGACCTCCCCTACCAGCATTCAAATCATGCGTTTTATATACCCGTAATAATTTCGCTTTTTATATCAATTGTAATTGGTGGTTATTTTTACAAGAAAAAATGGTTCTAAATGCCCTTATTTAATGTGCGTGTATACGGTTTATTAATTGATCAATACCAACGGTTATTGGTTACAGATGAATTTATCAGAGGAAGTTATATCACTAAATTGCCAGGCGGAGGATTGGAATTTGGAGAAGGCACAAGAGATTGTTTACAAAGAGAATTCATGGAAGAAACAGGCATTGATGTAAAAGTGGGTGCCCACTTTTACACTACTGACTTTTTTCAGATTTCTGCTTTCAATAACAAAGATCAAATCATCTCTATTTATTATTTGGTTCATGCCTCAGATACATCCAAAATTAAAACTTCAGAAATACCTTTCAATTTTAGTAAAGACCAAGTAGCTGATCCTAACGGAGAATCAGAAGTTTTTAGGTGGATACCACTCAACCAATTAACCACAGAATCGGTAACCTTACCTATTGACAAAGTGGTAGTTCAACTATTAAAAGAAAACACCTAATCCAGGTTTATTAGATAATATCACTTTCCCGTATTCGTATTCAACACCTTTTGCATTTGCTTCCGCAAGCAACAACGGTCCGTCCATATCAACATAATCTAATTGTGGCAAGAAATGTCCTATGGCTGCAGAACCTATTACCGATTCATTCATACTTCCCATCATTACTTTTAACCCTAGTGAACGGGCTTCTTGAATCATTCTTCTTGCAGGAGTTATACCACTACATTTGGTTAACTTTATATTAATTCCGTGAAAAAAACCTACACATTTTACAACGTCCTGTTCACTTACACAAGATTCATCTGCAATCAATGGCAAAGTAGATTCATTGAATAATATTTTCATCCCCTCCCAATTGTCTTTTGCTAACGGCTGCTCAATAAATTCAACACCTAACTGAGCTAACTCAGGAATAAGCTTTAATGCTTGCTCTGTAGTCCAACCAGCATTTGCATCTACCCTAAACACTGCATCAGTATGCATACGCAGCGCTTTAATAATAGCTATATCATCTGGGGTACCTAGTTTTATTTTATAAATAGGCCAAGGTTTGGCTTTCATTTTTTGTACCATTTTATCAATGGAATCAATTCCGATTGTATAATCACATTTTGGCAATTCCGCTTTCCACGCTGAATTCCACAATTGATACAAGGGTTTGGCTTTCATTTGGCCAAACAAATCCCAACCAGCCATATCTAAAGCAGCAACCAAAAATGGATTCTGAGGAAATAAGTGATGTAAATAATGCCAATACCGTTCAGGATCTGTTAAAGCAAATTTTTCCACCAATTTTTGCTTTTTTGCTAAATCCTCGAGCATTTGCTCCACCGTAATATTATAATATGCTATGGCAGGTGCTTCTCCATAACCAATAAATGGACCTACAGACAATGCAACCAGCAATGCGGCTTGATGTGTTTTTGTTCTTCCATTAGAGATGGTGAATGCATCTACAAATGGAAGATTAGTTTGTGTATATTGAAGTACCACTATCGTATTTATCTACCTGATTTTTTAATAAATGTCAATAGCTCCTGATTAAAATCATCAGCAGAAATTAACTCTTCAATTGTTTTATGCATACGATAGCACCAATAATGATTGGGGTTTGCAGGAATATTGATTTGTTCTTCTAATGGGTCTTCTCTCCTAATTTTTTCACTTATTCCCATTAAGTCTTGTATTTGAAAAACACTCCACATGGCTGGAGAATATAAGTGCTGAAGTACAATTGCCTTATTTATCCATGCCTCACAATAATAAGGTGCATCACCCCATTGTCCTAATTCATGATTATAGAAATGTTGAATCTTATTTTTGAATTCTTCCCACCAACCTCTTATAGTACTCATATCATGTGTAGAAGGAGTTACTACACTTAAATAAGGTGCATCATTGGGGTGGAAAAATTCCTTTTCAGGATTCTTAGGCATTCGCTGTATTTCTAAACTTAACAATCCCAACTGTTGCATTACTTCAGGTACACATCCTGGCACCATTCCTAGATCTTCGCCACAAACCAACATATTGGTTACCCGCTTTAATGCAGGCAATTTGTTGTATGCTTCTTTTTTCCAAAAATCGTCTTGTTGTTTAAAGAAATAGTTGAGGTATAATCCACGCAATTGTTGTTGTGTACTATACTCCAAATTTTTAAAAGATGAAGTATTTTCTATCCCATACCTAAAATGAAAATATGTTCCAGTTCCATCCGCATCAAACAAAATAATATTACTAATTAAACTAAATAGTCCTTTTTTAATTTTATCATGGTATACATCTTGATCCAATGAAGCAAAATGCTGCTCTACTTGCCTTTGTGTTTCAAAACCAATTTTTAACCCATAAGTACCATTTTTATGATTGATTAAGAACATACTTTTTACCAATTCGTTATCGTAACCAAACACTTCCCAAAGAACAGCGTCGGTTATATATGGTTTAGTATATCGATCATAATCAAACCAGATTCCTTGTTGTGCAAAAGTAGAAAGAGTAATAGGGATTGCTGGAACAAAATGCCCCATAATCCCTTCTACTGCGTGTAATGGAATACTCCAAATTCTAAAGAACCCAAGTATATGGTCAATTCTAAATGCATCAAAATAATGACTCATTTGCTCAAATCGCTGTTTCCACC
>JBKBWE010000144.1:0-6990 GCA_046289145.1 Sediminibacterium sp. | reverse complement strand
GAAAGTCGGTAACTACCTGGTGAACGCTCTTCCATCCTTACCCCAGCCACCAAATTCATTGCGGGTAAAATTGAGGCAGGCGAAAATTGCATCAATGCTTTTTTATTTAATAAAGACACAGCTGCTGGCATTTCCTTCCATTTAATTCTAGCATTAAATGCAGTCACAATCACGTCTTGCAAGGGCAACTCTTTATTAAGTAAAGTATCCTGTGCCTTCATTTTATTACTTGAAAGCAAGATTATTAAACAAACTATAATTTTAAATAAATGGGAATGCATAAGGATATTAAACACCAAAGCCCGAATTACTTCGGGCTTTGCAAAAATATAATCAAACTTATTTTTTCATGTACATTACTTCCTTTACCAATTTAACTGTTCTTGTAACATCTGGAATAGCTAAAGCAGTTAGGTTTGGCGCATAGTGCATTGGCGCATCAGCACTAGTGATTCTTCTAATTGGTGCATCTAAGTAATCAAACCCTTCTTTTTGAATACGATAACTAATTTCAGATGAAATAGAAGCAAACGGCCATTGCTCTTCAATAATTACTAATCGATTGGTTTTTTTAACGCTTTCTAAAATTGTCATCCAATCTAAGGGTCTAATTGTTCTTAAATCAATTACTTCAGCGCTTACGCCTTCCTTAGCCAATTCTTCCGCAGCACCTAAAGCTACTTTCATCATTTTATTAAATGAAACGATGGTAACATCGGTTCCTTGCCTTTTTACATCGGCTTTCCCTAAAGGGATATAATATTCTTCGTCTGGTATTTCAGATTTATCTCCGTACATCACTTCACTTTCCATGAACATAACAGGATCTTCCTCAAATCTAATTGCTTGTTTTAATAAACCTTTGGCATCATAACCGTTTGAAGGTGACACTACTTTTAGGCCGGGAATATTGGCATAATAACTTTCAAAAGCAGTAGAGTGCTGAGCGCCTAATTGACCAGCGCTACCATTTGGTCCTCTAAATACAATGGGACAACCAATTTGGCCACCACTCATTGCAAGCATTTTGGAAGCCGTATTCAAGATTTGGTCCATTGCTAAAACAGCGAAGTTCCAGGTCATGAATTCTACAATTGGTCTCAAGCCATTTTGAGCAGCCCCAACTGCAACAGCGGTAAACCCAAGTTCTGCAATTGGAGTATCAATAACACGCTTATCCCCAAATTCAGCCAGCATTCCCTGACTAACTTTGTAAGCTCCATTGTATTGGGCAACTTCCTCCCCCATTAGGAATACCTTCTCGTCTCTTCTCATTTCTTCACTCATGGCTTCTCGAAGGGCTTCTCTAAACGCTATTGATCGCATAATCAGTTATTTTAAAATGAGCACAAAAATAGAAGATAAACCTATATAAAACCAAAAAACCCTCTCGAGTTTTATACGAGAGGGTTTTTTATAAACTATTAAACTTCTAGTTAAAATACATTCCAACCAAAACTTACATAATACAATCCACCGATTTGAATGTTTCCAAAACCGTTGTAGTAGTAGTTGTTGAAGATATTGGTACCACCAATCTTAATTAAAGACTTAATACTTGGTAATTTGTGGCTAATCATAGCGTCTACAGTGTTATAAGAAGGAACTTGACCTACTGCAAAAGTACCTTCATAGTTAAAGCTATCTACCCATCTGTAAGTGATATTAAAGCCCCACTTATTATCTTTTCCAAATCCGCTATTTGCAAAACCTGCATTAAAACGATATTTTGGAGTGTTGAAATAAGATACAAATCCAACAGGTAAATCACCTATTACATCAGAATAAAGGTTTGCATTAACAGAGAAGTTTTTAGGCATTAAGTACTCTAAAGAAGCACCCCATCCTTTCACATCAACTGATCCAGGAGCATTGGTAGAAATACTGTAAGCAATTCTTGTATTTGCATTCAATACATTTAATGGGCTTGGAGGTAAACCAGCTCTTGCTTGAATTACAGTAACACCACTTAAAAAGTCTTTGTAACGAGCTTGATAAGCATAAATATCAATTAATAAACGCTTTCCAATTAACCCTTTATAACCAACTTCAAATGAAGTAGTAGACTCAGGCTTAAATTCTCCAAACTGTTGTTGTTGCAACAAACCAGGGTTTGGAGCACCAGCTAATGCACTTGCACCAAATGCTTGAACACTAGCTAATGTGTATGCAGGGTTACCATTAAAATTGTAGAAATCTCTTAATTGAGGAAGACCACCCATTAAACGAGTACCACCACCAACTAACAAGTTGATCCACTGGTTTTGAGTAGTAGGGAAACGGTATGCAGTTTGATAAGAGAAACGTAAGTTATGGTCTTGAGCAAGTTTTATTACTGCAGAAACTCTTGGAGTAAAACGACCTTTAAAGTTGGTATTCTTGTCGTAACGACCAGAAGCTGTAATCTTTAAACGATCTCCAAACATTTTCTGAGAAATTTGTAAATAAGCACCAGTTTCTGTGATATTGATGTTGCCAGCAGTATCAGCAAATAAAGTACCCTGAGAATTCAATCCATATTGACGAATATTTCCACCAATCATTAAGTCTGTACCTTTTTCAGATAATCCTAAATCATCAGATAAATTGTACTGTGCTTCTAAACTTTTAAGGGTTGTTCTATCAACAAATAAACCACCACCTTGAGAAATTGGCGTACCAGCAATTTGTTGGAACAAAGGATTATTACCAATGAATCCAGTAGGTCTGCCAGCATCAGCCACATTTCTAGCACCATTTAAAATATTAATTCTATTTGCAGCAACTACACCAGGGGCAGCAGCTTGAGCAGCAGTTAATGCAGCAGTAGGAGTTAAACCTGCACCTAATCCAGCAGCATAACCAGCAGCAAGTGCACCAATATAAGTTCCAACGGCACCACTTGAAGCAGTTCCTACTGTAGCACCTACAAATTGAGGGAACCATGCGGTTGCACTTGGCTTCCAAGCTTCATTAAATAAACGAGTAGCAATAGTTGAGTTATAAGAGCCTCCCGAATTTTCACGAGTAGTATATGCTCTTACATACCAGTTTTTCGCTTTCAATTCTAATTTATATTGACCCATTTTTAGGTCTTTTAACGCATAACGATCGCTACCTGTGTAAACGGTATTACCCATACCCCAATAAGCAGCAGCAATTGCCTCAATTTTATCGCTAATCTTATAATGCAAAGCACCACTTAATTTAACATTCAATGTAGTAGGATCAACTACTTGGTTCTCATTATAACCTGTTCTAGAAACGTATAATGGTGAATTAGCAAAAGAACCTAATACTGCAGAAGATGGTATTGGTGTGGGGGAAGTAATGCCAGGAAATGTACCTGCAGGAAGCAATGCCAAGAAAGGATTTCCTGCAATTACACCAGCAAATGCTCCACGTAAATCTGCATTAGTTTCATCTCCATAAGTATTGATACCATCGTAGTTAGGGTCAGTTAAACGAGTTCCAGGAACTACGTTACCATTAGGACTAGCAGATAATGGAGATCTTAAATAGTTGCCATCATTATTAGCCAACCAGTCTTGAGCCTGAACAAACTGAAGATTCATTTTGTATGCCCACTTCTCATTTATTTTTTTAGCATAGCGAACACTCCAGTCATAATAAGGAGATCGAGGACGTTGTTTTCCATCTACATGGTTAATACCAGATTTGATTTGGAAACTTAATCCTTGGTATTTAAATGGACTCTTACTGTTAATTAAAAGAGTACCATTAGTACCACCTGGACCATACAATGCAGAAGATGCACCTTGCAGTAATTCAATATTATCTACATCTAACTCAGTTAACCCAATTACGTTACCTACAGAAAAGTTTAAACCTGGCGCTTGGTTATCCATTCCATCAACAATCTGATTTAAACGAGTGTTACCACTGCTGTTAAATCCACGAGTACCGACACTAGTAAATGTTAAACTAGCAGACACCACGTCAACCCCTTTAAGGTTGGCAATCATGTCATAATAATTAGCTGCAGGTGAATTACGAATAGCCGCTGTACTGATTCTTTCAATAGAAACAGGCGATTCTAAAATTCTTTCAGGAACCCTTGATGCAGAAACTACTATTTCGTCACCCAATGTAAATGCAGTCTCTAATTCAACCACAACATCTTGGTTATTTTCTTTAATAGCTACTTCTTTAGCAGCATATCCAACCGATGAAATCACAAGGGTAAAAGGAAGTTTTTGAACAGTGGAGAACTTGAAATTTCCTTTGTCATCTGTGTAAGTACCAGCGGTACCCCCTTTAACAGAAATGGAGACTGCAGAAAGCAATTCCTTTGTTTTTCCGTTCTTTACACTGCCTGAAACGGTTGTTGTTTGTTGAGCTATTACTGATAAACTCAATAAAAGCGCAATGACAGACAGACCGAAATGGGTTAATAGTCTTCTCATATTGGCAATTTTAGTTTGAATTGTTAAGCAAAATAGGACATGTTAAGTTCTCGTAAAAATTTAATTTATACAAGATTTCAGCTATTTGTGGACAAAAATTAAGTTCGATAGGAGGTTTTAGACATGGGTGTATTTAATTTTGATAAATGGCACCATATAAGTTCCCACAACAGACTGGATTCTACAAAGGAAAAGTAAGAGACGTTTATTCCATAGGAAGCAATTTATTGGTAATGATTGCCAGTGATCGCATTTCGGCTTTTGATGTGATTTTACCTCGTACAATACCCTACAAAGGCCAAGTTTTAAATCAAATTGCTGCTTACATGTTAGCGCAAACAGCAGATATCTGCCCTAATTGGCTAATCAACTGCCCAGCTCCTAACGTGTCAATTGGTCAAAAATGCGAGCCTTTCAAAATTGAAATGGTCGTTAGAGGAAATTTGGTGGGCCATGCTTGGAGAACTTATCAATCTGGCAAAAGAACACTTTGCGGTGTAGAAATGCCAGACGGCTTAAAGGAAAATGATTTTTTCCCAACCCCATTAATTACTCCGTCTACCAAAGCAGCCGAAGGGCATGATGAAGATATTTCTAAAGAAGAAATTATTAAGGGTGGATTATCAAAATCCGAAGAATGGGCCATCCAAGAAAAATAATCATTGGCCATATTTTAAAGGGGCAAATCAATTGCAGCAAAAAGAGGACTTATTTTAGCCGACACTAAATATGAATTTGGGAAGCTCGGGAATACCATCTATTTAATGGACGAAATACATACCCCAGATTCATCTAGGTATTTTTATGCAGACAATTTTGAACAGCGCCAAGCAACAGGTGAAAGACAAAAACAGTTAAGCAAAGAGTTTGTAAGAGAATGGCTGATTGCCAATAATTTTATGGGCAAAGAGGGGCAAACAGTTCCTGCTATGTCCGATGAATGGATTAATACCATCAGTAAAAGGTATATTGAACTTTACGAAAAAGTAATTGGAGAACAATTTATTCCCATAGATTTAACCGAGGCTGAAACGGTAGAAGCTATTAATCAATCACTATATAAAATAAAAAAATAGCGGGACTAAATTGGAGTCCCCGCTATTTTTTTAGCTTGAATAATTTCGTCGAGTCGAGGTCTAATTCTTGCACTGCTTTTGTTGAAAATATTTTGACCTTTATCAATACCCTTTCTAATTTGAGCTTGACGTTCTGCAGGCATATGAATGGTGTCTTTGCATTCAGTACTACAACATCCTTCATATGTTGAAGCACATGAAGAACATTGTATAAACAATAAATGACAACCATCATTTTTACAATTGGTATGTGTATCACAAACTGCCCCACATTGGTGGCAATGTGCAATGATATCAGGTGTAATACGTTCTCCTAAACGATCATCAAAAACAAAATTTTTACCTATAAATTTAGGGGTTAGTTCTTGTTTTTTAATTTCATTGGCATAATGAATTATCCCACCTTCTAAATGATAAACATTTTCAAATCCTTTGTGCAACATATAAGCGCTGGCTTTTTCGCAACGTATACCACCAGTACAGTACATTACAACATTCTTGTCTTCTTTACCTTGCAACATGTCTACTGCCATAGGCAATTGCTCTCTAAAAGTATCTGAAGGAATTTCTAAAGCATTGGCAAAATGCCCCACTTCGTATTCATAATGATTCCGCATATCTATTACTATGGTATTAGGATCATTCAACATTTCATTCATTTGAACAGCATTCAAATACTTCCCCTTTTTTTCCATTGAAAAATCAGGGTCGTCAATTCCGTCTGCGACAATTTTTTCTCTGACTTTTATTTTTAAGACCCAAAAGCTTTTTCCTTGTAGTAAAGGATCATTTAAACCCAATGGGTCTTCCACTGCAATATTTAATCGTAAATTTTCTAACCCTGAAATTGACTCCATGATTTGTTTAAAATCATCCATGAAATGTGCTGGAACACTTATTTGCGCGTTTATTCCCTCCTTAGCAATATATATTCTTCCAAATACCTGAATTGCATTTAACTGTTTATACAAAGTATCCCTAAACTCCTGTGGATTTTGTACAGGGAAATACCGATAAAAACTGATGGTGGTTCGCTTGAACGTCTCTTTCATTAAACGTTCTTTCAGCTCCTGATTGGAGACACGATTGTGTAATACTGCCATAAAATAAATTTTAGACATAGCAGTTGCTATGTTCCGATTAATAATGGAGCTGCTTGCAGGGCAGCCAAAATTCATAGCAAAATTACGAATTATCTCACAAATGGCAAGGCAAGCCTTATACCACTATTCGATGCCCCTCCTTTTTCTATAGAACGGATATAATCTACTCTGATGACTTTGAATATATTCTCTAACCCAACAAAATATTCAACATAATAATTGCCTTGCTCTTGTAATAAAGAATTGGCCCCAGTAACTAAAAACCAATTCAGCTTTTTGAAGCCTGGAATTTTGTTTGTTAGCAATCCATTTAAATGATATTCAATATGCCCTGTACCATATAAAGAAGCGGTATTACTAAATCGATAATAAGGAGCTAATTGAAAGGAGTTGGTAAATGGACCT
>JBKBWE010000426.1:0-1543 GCA_046289145.1 Sediminibacterium sp. | reverse complement strand
ATCATGATCTTTAATAGGCTATCGGTTGGCTGAGAGTAGAATTTTTTCCAATTGGGTTGATCAATAGCCACTGCATTTGCATAATTCAATACTCTGTTTAAAGTGTCTTCTAACAAAGGAATCATTAACTGATCCATCTCTTTTTTAACAACAAAAGGTATAGCCGTTGCATTGAATACCCGATTGCTTTTTACTACAGTAAAACTATTCTGGTCTTTATCTCTGTCAATGGCAAAGCGACCATCTTCTGTGCTTGAAAAAATTACCAAAGAGTCTTTGAAAGCCTTAGGAGTTACTGTAATTCGATTTCCAATTTTCCCAAAATAAACCAAATTGCCATAAATAGGCATGGGAGATCGTTCAGGAGAGTAGTCTGCATCATAATCATTCCATGCCCACCCATTCCCAAATGCAGTAGCATTATATCTTGGTGCAACTATCGTTATTTTAGGTGCATTTAATTTCAAAAAATCAAAGGCTCGTTGCTCTTCAAAATCTGGATGCAAAAAACTTGGATCACCCGTAAATCTAAGTGCTATATTTTCATCGTCCGGCAAATACTCAAATGCTACAATGCTATCACCCAAATTTTTCATTGCTGCATAACAAGTAAATATTTTAGTATTACTTGCTGGAATAAAATACTTATCCGCTTGATAATTGTATAAATAATTTCCTGTTTTTGAATCAAACAAACTAATACCAACATGAGCAGGAAATAGTTCTGGCTTTTCTAAAATAAAGGTTTTAGCCTGTTGCTCTATAGTTTTAACTGTTGAAGCAGTAGATGACAGATTTGCTTCTTTTTCTTTCTGTATAGACTTTTGAACTTTACATGAACTAGAAAATATTAACAAGCAAACGAAATAGAAAACTTTTTGCATAAGGCATTTATTAACTTCTTTCGACTGCTCTTAACCACCGTTCAGGAATATCATTGTTACAAGCAATCATATAATCTTTATAGCTGCAAGCTACAAATTTGCCATCATGTAATTGCATCCACCATCTTCCAGTTCTTTTACTTTGTAAAAAAGAGGTTTCTGCTTCGGCAAATGCCATAGTAAATTCATTAAATTCTGTCTTGTTTTCAAGCGCAGCTTCTTGTTTTCCTCTATGAATTCCATCAATAATATACCAAATCATATGTGCCTGTTGAATGGCTGTCATATCATGGGAGTCGTTGGCAACATTATATCCATATAAACCAATTGAATTACAAATACTACTCATTCCAGCATATTGCATAAGTGTACAAGCTTCTTCTCCATTTAAACCATTAGGAGTTACTCTATTAGCGGGTGCATGAGCGTATTGTATGGCTTCTATGTCAAAACTAACTAGCTCACTGTTTCTGATTGCTGGTTCCATTTCTTCAATTGCTTCTTTAACCCTTCCTACTCTATAACAATCAAATCCTAACTTATTAATGGTTTCCAACATATTTGGATGCATAAAATAACTTTGGAAAGCCATATGTGTGTAATGCCTTAAATGGTTGGGAATACCTGTAAACATATCTACCAAGAACATGTCGGCAGGC